>DASXPS010000138.1 GCA_036493475.1 Sporichthyaceae bacterium
CCGTGGGCCCCGCGGACCGGGGCGTTCTTCAACGCGCCGTTCGGCGCCGCCCGGCCGCTGCGCGAGCTGTCCGACGATGCGTTGGACGAATTCCTCGCCGAGGGTCGACGCCTGAGCGCAACCTGAGCGCTCCTACGGATCTACCTGTGACGCTGCGTCAGTCGGTGATGGAGCCGTCGACCAGCTCACGGTTGCCGACCGGCTCGCGCAGGGTGACGTCGCTGTAGCGGAACTGCATGCCCGGCGCGCACGGCGCAATCGGCTCACCGGCCGGGGACCCCAACAACACGGTGACCCGGATCACCTCGGCGGCGTAGACCAGTTCGACATGGTCGAGCTGATCGCAGGTGCCGGCGCTGAAGTAAACGCGCACCACATTGTTCGGCAGCTGCTGGATGTGGTCCCACGGGATCATTCGGGTCCCGGTGGTGGCGTCCGGGTGCGGTGTGGCCGCGATCGTGCCGAGGTCCGGGGTGGCGTCCTCGCTGAGCCCGGTGGGCCGCGCCGGGTCGCGGAACGGCCGACCCTCGACGTCCTCGGTCAAGGTGATCTCGACGTCTTTGAGCATCACGTCATTGCCGCACGTCTGGGTACCCGCCGCGGGGTCGGCGCCGTCGAACAAGCCGATGGCGATGTCATTGGTGCCGTAGTCGACCTTGACCGAGTCCAGCACGTCACAGGGTTCGGCACCGGCGTAGAAGTAGACCCGGACGACCCGGTCGGACAGCAACCGCGCCGCCTGCCAGGTGACGGTGTGAAGCCCCGTCATGCCGGCCCGCGGCGTCACCAACCGAGCCTCACCGAACACCACGTTGGGGGTCGCTGTCGGTCCCGCCGTGGCGCTCGACGACGGGCTCGCGGTGGAGCCCGGCTGCGAGGTGGCCGCCGGCTGTGACGCGCACCCAGCCAACGCCAGCACGCCGAGCCCTGCGATCACACCCCGCATAGCCGCCATGGTGTCCTCCGCTCGGTCTGGCCGGGGCAAAAGCCCCGGTTCCGGTGCCGGTTCGTGAGGTGTCGTGGCGTCGGTAGGGTCATCTCCGGCCGAGAAATGGGAGGGACCCCCGCTGTGAACCCGTACCGTGCACTGCTCCTTCGGTGGTCGAGCCACCGTTCGTTCATCCCGTTCGTGAAGTACGTCACGACGCCACTGGACCGGCTCACACGACGCACCGGACACCCGCTGACCACCGTCGGCACCGGTCTGCCGACCGTGCATCTGACGACCACTGGTCGTAAGAGTGGTGAATCGCGCACCGTGCCCGTGTTCGGCTTGGACATCCCCGCGGGCGTCGGGCTGATCAGCAGCAACATCGGCCAGAACTTCCGACCGGCGTGGTGCTTGAACCTGCTCGCCGAGCCGCACTGCCGGCTGCAACGCGGCCGCGCGCTCACCGAGCACGTCGCCCGTGCCGCCACCGCAGCCGAACGCGACGAGCTGTGGCGCACGGGCATGGCGATGTATCCCGCGTTCGCGACCTACCGCGCCCGGGTGGACCGCGAGATCGACATGTTCATCCTCCAGCCGGCCTGAACGTCAGGCCGACACTTCGCTGCGGTCGCCCGACCACAGCGTGTGGAACGCGCCGTCGCGGTCCACCCGACGGTAGGTGTGCGACCCGAACCGGTCCCGCAGACCCTGCAGCAACGCGGCGGGCAGCCGATCCCGGCGCAGCGCGTCGTAGTAGGCCAGGGCCGAGGAGAAGCCCGGCGCGGGAATGCCCGCGGTGGCGGCGCGCGCAACCACCCGCCGCCACGCGTCCTGGGCGTCGTCCAGCGCCTTGGCGAAGGACGGATCGACCAGCAGGGTGGGCAGTTTTGTGCCGCCGGCGTAGGCCTCGGTGATCCGGTTCAGGAAGACCGCGCGGATGATGCAGCCGCCCCGCCAGATGGTGGCCAGCGAGGCGAGGTCGACGTCCCAGCCGTACTCCTCGCTGCCCGCGGTGATGGCGTCGAACCCCTGCGCGTAGGCGACGATCTTCGAGGCGTACAACGCGCGGCGCACATCCTCGATGAACTCCTTGCTGTTCCCGGTCGGGGTCGCGGCGGCCGCGTTCGGCCCCGGCAGCGCCGCCGCCGCGCGGCGTTGGTCGACGTGACCGGACAGCGAACGGGCGAACACGGCCTCGGCGATGCCGGTCACCGGGATACCGAGATCCAGTGCCTCCTGCACCACCCAACGCCCGGTGCCCTTCTGCCCGGCCTCGTCCACCACGATGTCGAGGAACGGCTTACCGGTGGCGGCGTCGACCTGTTCGAGCACGTCGACGGTGATCTCGATGAGGTAGGACTCCAGCTCCCCGTTGTTCCAGTCGCGGAACACGTCCGCCAACTCGGCCGGGCTCAGCCCTCCTGCGTACCGCATCAGGTCGTAGGCCTCGGCGATCAACTGCATGTCGGCGTACTCAATGCCGTTGTGGATCATCTTCACGAAGTGCCCGGCGCCGTCCGGGCCGATGTGCGTGCAGCACGGCGTCCCGTCCACCTTGGCCGAGATCGCCTCCAGCATCGGGCCGAGCGATTCGTAGGACTCCTTGGTGCCGCCCGGCATGATGCTCGGCCCGTTCAGGGCGCCTTCCTCGCCGCCGGAGACACCGGTGCCGACGAAGTGCAGCCCTCGCTCCCGCAGTGCCGCCTCGCGCCGCCGGGTGTCCTGGAAGCGGGCGTTGCCCGCGTCGATGATGATGTCGCCGGGCTCCATCAGGTCGGCCAACTCATCGATCACGGCGTCGGTCGGCCCCCCGGCCTGGACCATGATGAGCGCCCGGCGCGGCCGCTCCAGGGAGGCCACGAACTCCTTCATCGACGTCGCGGGCAGGAACGTCCCCTCGTGCCCGTGCTCGGTCATCAGGGTGTTCGTCCGCTCCACCGACCGGTTGTGGACGGCGACGCTGTACCCGTGGCGGGCGAAGTTCCGGGCCAGGTTGCTGCCCATCACCGCCAGGCCGGTGACCCCGATCTGCGCCGTCATCGTTTCGCCTTTCGTCGGTCGATGCCCGGGCCCGGGCCCGGGCCGGTGAAGCCGGAACTGCTCACCGACCCACCGGAGCCACGGGTTCGATGGGAGTCCGGACGGGGGTGCGGGTCTCGATGGCGGCCGCGGCGTCCAGGCAAAGCGATTCGGTGTAACGCGCGCCGGTCAGCAGCACGCCGATCGGCAGGCCGGTGGCGGCATCGCGTGCCGCGGGCACGCAGGCCGACGGCAGGCCGAGCAGGTTGGCCGGGGTGACCGGCCGGAGCAGTTCCATCGCGGCCATGGCGCCGTCCGGGGTGTCGGAGTCGAAGCCGTGCTCGAACGGCAGTTGGCTCCAGGTGGGGGACAGGACCACCTGGTGCTCGGCGAGGAAACCGGCCCAGGCGCGGGCGATTCGGTGCCGCTCGACGAAGACCGCGGACAGGCCCGCGGCGTCCAGCGTCCCCACCGCCTCGACCACCGGCTCGAGGAAGCGCAGGCCGTCGGCACCCATGACCGCCCGCAGGTCGGGGAGGATCGAGGCGAGGTCGGTGATGATGAACTGCGCCCAGGTGTGCACCGCCTCCTCGTAGTACGGAGGTGTGACTTCGTCGACCGCGTACCCGGCGTCGGAGAGCCAATCGGCGGCGGAACGAACGGCGGCCGCCACGACGGGATCGGTGTCCCCGCCCGGCGGTTCGGGCACCACGGCGACCCGTCGCCGGTCCGGGGTGGGCGCGGTGAGCGGCATGTCGAGCGCGAACGGGTCGCGTGGGTGGGACCCGGCGAGGACGGCCAGTGCGGCCCGGACGTCGGCGACGGTGCGTGCCATCGGGCCCTGCACGTTCATCAGCTGCCAGCACAGGAGTGGGTCCTCACGCGGCACCAGGCCGGCGTCGGGCACGCGTCCCCGCGACGGGCGGATCGACGCGATGCCGCACGCATTCGCGGGGTTGCGCAGCGAACCGCCGATGTCGTTGCCCAGCCCGATGGCGCACATGCCGGTGGCCAGCGCCACGGCGTCGCCGCCGCTGGAGCCGCCTGCCGTCCGGTCGAGGTTCCAGGGATTGCGGGTCAGGCCGTGCAGGCTGCTGTCGGTGTGGAGGCGCAGCGCCATGTCCGGGAGGTTGGTGCGCCCGATCGGGATCGCGTCGGCCGCGCGCATCCGCTCCACGACGGGGGCGTCGAGGGGCACCACCGCCTCGGCCAGCGCGGGGACGCCCCACGTGGTGGGCTGACCGGCAAAGTCGATGTTGGCCTTGACCGTGAACGGGACACCGGCCAGCGGACCCACCGGCTCACCGGCCTCCAGCCGCGCGTCCAGGGCGGCCGCAGCGGCCCGTGCCGCCTCGGGCAGCACCGTGACGACGGCATTGACCAACGGGTTCACCGACTCGATGCGGGCCAAGTGGGCCTCGATCACCTCGACGGCGGAGAACTTCTGCGCGGTCACTCCCGCGGCGATTTCGGACGCGGACAGCTGGGTCAGATCCATGGGGTCGGCTCCCCTCGCGGCGGCACCTGCCGCGACCCTAGGGCATACCTCCCGACCCCGATAGCCGGTGCGGGCGGCCTTCGGATGCCCCCTGGCGACACTGCTCGTCGAGCGGCCGTCGCGGTCGCGCCGGAACGGCGGAAGTCTCCTCACGACTCCCGCCGTTGATCGCCGGACAAACCCGTAGGCCAGAGGCCCAGTGTTCTTAGATGTCGTAGTAGAGCTCGAACTCGTGCGGGTGCGGGCGCAGGCGGATCGGGTCGACCTCGTGCTGGCGCTTGTAGGACACCCACGTCTCGATCAGGTCCGGCGTGAACACACCGCCCTCGCCCAGGTACGCGTTGTCCGCCTCCAGCGCGTCGAGCACCTTGGGCAGCGAGTCCGGAACCTGGGTGATGTCGGCGGCCTCGTCCGGCGCGAGCTCGTAAAGGTCCTTGTCCACCGGCACCGGCGGCTCGATCTTGTTCTTGATGCCGTCCAGGCCGGCCATCAGCATCGCGGAGAACGCCAGGTACGGGTTGGACGACGGGTCCGGCACCCGGAACTCGATGCGCTTGGCCTTCGGGTTCGCACCGGTGATCGGGATGCGCACACAGGCCGAGCGGTTGCGGGCCGAGTAGACCAGGTTCACCGGCGCCTCGAAGCCGGGCACCAGTCGGTGGTAGGAGTTCATGGTCGGGTTGGTGAACGCCAGCAGCGACGGTGCGTGGTGCAGCAGGCCACCGATGTACCAGCGCGCCATGTCCGACAGGCCGCCGTAGCCGAGCTCGTCGTAGAACAGCGGCGAGCCGTCCTTCCACAACGACTGGTGGCAGTGCATGCCCGAGCCGTTGTCACCGAACAGCGGCTTCGGCATGAATGTGACGGTCTTACGGTGCGCCGAGGCCACGTTCTTGATGATGTACTTGAACTTCATCAGGTTGTCCGCGGCCGTCGCCAGCGTGGAGAACTTGTAGTTGATCTCCTGCTGGCCCGCCGTGCCGACCTCGTGGTGCGCCCGCTCGACCGACAGGCCGACACCCTCCAGCGCCAACACCATGGCGTCGCGCAGATCGGCGAAGTGGTCGCGCGGCGGGACCGGGAAGTACCCGCCCTTGTACGGGGTCTTGTGACCCTGGTTGCCGCCCTCTTCGACCCGCCCGGTGTTCCAGGCACCCTCGATGGAGTCGATGTAGTAGTACCCGGCGTTCTGCCGTGTCTCGAAGCGGACGTCATCGAAGATGTAGAACTCCGCCTCCGGGGCGAAGTACGCCGTGTCCGCGATGCCGGTGGCCCGCAGGTGGGCCTCGGCCTTCTTGGCGATCTGGCGCGGGTCACGGCTGTACGGCTCGCCGGACAGCGGGTCGACGATGCTCATGTTGACGATGAGCGTGCTCTCCGTGCGGAAGGGATCCAGGTAGGCGGTGTCGATGTCCGGGACCAGCTTCATGTCCGACTCGTGGATGGCCTGGAAGCCGCGGATCGAGGACCCGTCGAACATCTGGCCCTCGGTGAAAAAGTCGGCGTCCACCGAGTGGGCCGGCACGTTGAAGTGCTGCATGATGCCCGGGAGATCGATGAAGCGCACATCGACGAACTTGACCTTCTCGTCCTTGATGAACTTCATGACCTCGTCGACGTTGCTGAACATCCGTCCTCCTAGCCCGGCATGCCCGGACGACCCTCGAATGAGTAGGTGCAGGTGGCTGGGCGCATTCTTCCGGTCCGCCCGCTGCGCGCGCCACTGGGGTCCATGCTGCGCACGCGGTGAGTCCGGCACGTTTCGGCGACGTTACGGATTTCCCGGTGGTCTACGGTTCCTCCGTGGACAGACAGATGATCGGATCCTGGCTGGGGGGGCCGCGTTCGCTGGCCCGGGCCGCCGGGATGGACCTGGGTTACCCCGGGCAGCGCCTCGGCCTGCCTGCGGAGGGGGTCAACTCCGTTGCCGGCTCCGGGCGTCGGCTGCTGGCCACCTTCATCGACTGGATGATCGGCTCGCTGATCGTGCGCGCCTTCGTGCCCCACCCCAACTGGGTGGAGAAGCTGTGGCTGCCCCCGGCCGCGTTTGTGCTGATCAACCTTGCCCTGGTCACCACCGTGGGCGCCGGGATGGGCGGGCTGTTGCTCCGCACCCGGGTGGCTCGGCTGGACGGTGCGAACCCGCCGTTCGTCTCCGTGCTGTTCCGCACGTTCCTGATGGCGCTGGCCATCCCGCCGCTGATCTGGGACCGGGACGGCCGTGGCCTGCACGACCGCTTCGCGCAGACCGTCGTCGTCCGCCGCTGAGCGAGCTTGCGAGTTCAGCAATAAGCACAGTGCGACCGTGCCTCATTGGCGCCCCGAGGAATGAGGGGCGTCGATGAGCTAGAGGATGTAGAGCATCTCCTGGTAGGTCGGCAGCGGCCACAGGTCATCGGCGACGATGCCCTCCAGGGCGTCGGCGGCGGCGCGCACAGCTGCCATCGCGGGCAGCAGGGCCTTCGCCGCGTGGGTGGCCTCGGCCAGGGCGTCGTGGCCCGGGTCGGCGGTTAGCGCCGAGCCCAATTCGGCCAGCGCGGCCCGCAGCTCCGCCACGGGGGTGCTGATCGCGAGCAGGTCCGTGAGGTCCGGCTCGACGCCCGCCGCCTTGAGCGCCGCGACGTTGGCGGCCAACTCGGTCTGGTACCGGACCGCGGCCGGTAGCACCGAGGTGCTACCGATCTCCAGCGTCAGCTTCGCTTCGACACTGACCGACAGGGTGTACTGCTCGAGGCCGATCTCGTACCGGCTGTGCATCTCGCGGTGGTTGAAGACCTTGTACTTCTCGAAGAGTTCCATGGCCGGGGAGGAGATGAGCTCGGGCAGGGCGTCCAGGGTGGTCTTCAGGTTCGGCAGCCCCCGCGCGGCGGCCTCGATCTGCCACTCCTCGGCGTACCCGTTGCCGTTGAACACCGCGGCACCGTGGTTGGTGATCATCTCGGTGAGGACGGTCTGCACCGCGATGTTGAACTCGGTCCCGGCGGCCAGCGCCGCCTCCAGACTCGTCGCGATGTAGTCCAGCGCCTCGGCCATGATCGTGTTGATGGTGGTCATCGGCCCGGCCACGGACTGCATCGAACCCGGCGCGCGGAACTCGAAACGGTTGCCGGTGAACGCGAATGGCGAGGTCCGGTTGCGATCGCCGGGGTCGGTCGGCAGCGTCGGCAGGGTGTCCACGCCCGGCATCAGCGTGCCCTTGCCCTTGGACGAGGTCGCGGCGCCCTTGGCGATCTGGTCGAAGACGTCGGCCAACTGGTCGCCGAGGAAGATCGAGATGATCGCCGGCGGTGCCTCATTGGCGCCGAGGCGGTGGTCGTTGGACGCCGAGGCGACCGAGGCGCGCAACAGCCCGCCGTATTTGTGCACCGCGCGGATGACCGCGGAGCAGAAGACCAGAAACTGGGCGTTGTCGTGCGGGGTGTCACCGGGCAGCAGCAGGTTGCCGACCGTCGAGGAGCCCATCGAGAAGTTGACGTGCTTGCCCGAGCCGTTGACGCCGGCGAACGGCTTCTCGTGGAACAGGCACTCCATGCCGTGCTTCTTGGCGATGGTCTTGAACGTGGTCATCAGCAACTGCTGGTGGTCGGCGGCCACGTTGGCCCGTTCGAACATCGGCGCGATCTCGAACTGGCCGGGGGCCACCTCGTTGTGCCGCGTCTTGGCCGGGATGCCGAGTTTGAAAAGCTCCCGCTCGGTGTCCATCATGAAGCCGAGCACGCGCTCGGGAATGGCGCCGAAGTAGTGGTCGTCGAACTCCTGGCCCTTCGGCGGCTTGCCGCCGACCAGGGTGCGGCCCGCGTTGAGCAGGTCCGGCCGAGCCAGGAAGAAGTGACGGTCAATCAGGAAGTACTCCTGCTCGGCGCCGCAGTAGGAGACCACGGTGCCAGGGTCGTGCCCGAACAGCTTGATGATGCGTGAAGCGTGGGTGGCCATGGCCTGCTGGGAGCGCAGCAATGGCGTCTTGTGGTCCAGCGCCTCGCCGGTCATCGAGACGAAGATGGTCGGGATGCACAGGGTGTTGCCGTTCGGGTTCTCCAGCACGTACGCCGGGCTGGTGACGTCCCAGCCGGTGTAGCCACGGGCCTCGAAGGTGTTGCGGAGCCCGCCGCTGGGGAAGCTGGACGCGTCCGGCTCGCCCTGGGTCAGGGTCTTGCCGGCGAACTCCGCCAGCGCGGTGCCGTCGCCGACCGGCTCGAGAAAGCTGTCGTGCTTCTCCGCGGTGGCGTGGGTCAGTGGGTAGAACACGTGCGCGTAGTGGGTGGCGCCCTTCTCCAGGGCCCAGTCCTTCATCGCCGAGGCGACGGCGTCCGCGATCAGCGGGTCAAGGGGGGCAGCACGTTCGATGGTGGCCAGCACCGACTTGTAGACCGACTTCGGCAGTCGCTTCTGCATCACCGAGGTGCTGAACACGTTCAGGCCGAAGATTTCCCCGGGCGCCTCGTGGGCCGAGTAGCTGACGGTGGGCGGCACGTACGCCTCGACGTCGCGGATGGCTTGCAGGCGGATCGGGTTACCACTCATGGACGTCACCTTCGGCAGCGGCGGCGGGACCTGGTCCCGCGAAGCTATCCGCGGTCAAGGCACCTGTTGTGTCGTCCGTATTACGAGCAGGCTTCGGGCCGATCGGACCGCTGTTAGCGCGGCTTGGGGGCCCTCGGCATCCGGGCGCCCTTGGGCATGGGGCCCTTGGGCATTGGCGCGTTCTTCATCAGATCGCCCACCGCGCGCAGCCGGTCGTTGATATCGGTGACCTCGCCGCCCTTCAGCGTGCGCTTCAGCCGCATCATGTGCTTGGTCAGCTTGCGCAGCGGCACCTGGCCCTTGTCGTACCCGACGACGACCTCGATCACCGGGGCATCGGTCACAAAGCGATTCATCCGCTTGCGTTCGGCGTCCAGCAGCACCGCCACCCCACGTGGATCGCCCTCACCGATCAACACGATGCCGGGCTTCCCGACGGCCCGGTGCACCACGTCCTGGTTGCGGTTGGCCGCTACCCCCGGGGTCACCGTCCACCCGCCGCGGCGCATGGTGTTCAGCACCGCGGCCGCGGCGCCGGGCTGGCCCTCCACCTGGGCGTAGGCGGTCTTCTGCACTCGGGAACCGAGGGCCACCAGCGCGGACAGCAGACCGGTGAGCACCGCGAAGATGATGCCGAAGATCACGTGCCCGATCAGCACACCGAGCGCGAACACCACGACGAAATCCAGCGCGAAGGCACCCAGCAGCCACAACGGCAGCAGCTTGTCGGTCTGCGCGGTGACCCGATACGCGGTGATGACCTGCTTGAACTTGCTGCCCTCGGGCTGCGGAGCAGCGCTTTTCTTCGCCATGAGGCGGCAGTTTATTCGGCCGCTGACGTGCTGCGTGCCGCCACGGCCTCGCGGCTGTGCTTACTGGTCCGCTCGGCCAGGGCCTCGCGACTGTGCTTAGTGGTCCGCTCGGCCAGGGCCTCGCGATACAACCGCCCGGCCCGGTAGGAGGAACGCACCAACGGCCCGGACATCACCCCGGCGAAGCCGATCTCGGTGGCCAATACGGCCAGCTCGTCGAACTCCTCGGGCGGAACCCAGCGCGCCACCGGGTGGTGATGCAGGCTGGGCCGCAGGTACTGGGTGACGGTCAGCAGATCCGTGCCCGCCGCGTGCAACTCCCGCATGGTGGCCTCGACCTCGTCGCGGGTCTCGCCCAGCCCCAGGATCAGGTTGGACTTGGTGACCAGGCCGGCCGCCCGCGCGGCGCTCAGCACCCCCAGCGACCGGTCGTAGCGGAACCCCGGACGGATCCGCCGGAACACCCGCGGCACGGTCTCGAGATTGTGCGCGAACACCTCGGGCCGGGACGCGAACACCTCGGCCAACAGCTCGGGGATCGCGTTGAAGTCCGGCGCGAGCAGCTCCACCCCACAGCCGGGCACCGTTTCGTGGATCGAGCGCACGGTCTGCGCGTACAGCCACGCCCCACCGTCCGGCAGGTCGTCGCGGGCCACCCCGGTGATCGTGGCGTAGCGCAGGCCCATGCGGGCCACCGACTCGGCCACCCGGCGGGGTTCGTCACGGTCCAGCTCAGCCGGCTTGCCGGTGTCGATCTGGCAGAAATCGCAGCGCCGGGTGCACTGGTCGCCACCGATGAGGAAGGTGGCCTCCCGGTCCTCCCAGCACTCGAAAATGTTGGGGCAGCCGGCCTCCTGGCAGACCGTGTGCAGGCCCTCCTCGGTCACCAGCTTGTGCAGCGCGGTGTACTCCGGGCCGGTGCGCAGCCGGGTGCGGATCCATGGCGGCTTGCGCTCGATCGGCACCTCGGCGTTGCGCACCTCCAGGCGCAGCAACCGGCGGCCGCCCGGTTCGACGTTCACGCCTTACCCCCCACACCCACACCCGTTGCGTCCGACGAAGAGTGTCCGGGCACCCACACTTCTTCGGACGCAACGGTGAAGTTGGCCACCTCGAAGGTTTCCGCGTCGAGCACCTCGGCCAATCGGCGGTGCACCAAGGGCGTCACCTCGGCCACGGTCACCGGCCGACCCAGCTCCCGGCTCAACGAGGTCACCGAGGCGTCGGAGATGCCGCACGGCACGATGCGGGAGAACCAGCTCAGGTCGGAGTCGCAGTTGATCGCGAAGCCGTGCATGGTCACCCCCCGGGCGACGCGAATGCCGACCGCGGCGACCTTGCGATCGGGTGTCCCCGGCAGCCATACGCCGCTGCGTCCGGCGACCCGGTCGGTGCTCAGCCCCAGGTCGGCACACACCGCGATGATCGCGGCCTCGAGCTTGCGCACGTAGTCGACGACGTAAATCCCGTCAGGCAGCGCCACGATCGGGTATCCGGTCAGCTGACCCGGGCCGTGCCAGGTGATCTTGCCGCCCCGGTCCACCTCGACCACCGGCGTGCCGTCCCATGGTCGGTCCTCCGGCTCGGTCCGCTTGCCCGCGGTGAATACCGGCTCGTGCTCCAACAACAGCACGGTGTCGGAGATCAGCCCGGCCGCCCGGTCGGCGTGCAGTCGGCGTTGCAGGTCCCAGGCGGGGGTGTAGGGCACCGGGCCGCCATGGGAGCTGACGTGCACAAACCGCAGGTGGGGCACAACATCCAGTCTATTCGGCGGCGGCCGCACGGACGGCGGCTTCGACCGTCGGGTGGGTGAAGGTGAACCCCGCCGCGGTCAGCTGGCGCGGCAGCACGCGCTGGCTGCGCAGCGGTTCGGTGGCGAATTCGCCGAGCACCAAGCGCAGGCCGAACTTCGGCGCCGGGAACAGCGCGGGGCGGTTGAGCACCTCCGCCATCACCCGGGTCACCCCGGCATTCGTCATGGGTTCCGGACCGGTCAGGTTGACCGGCCCGGACACTGCGGCGGTGAGCAGGAACTGGATCGCGCGTACCTCGTCGGTCAACGAGATCGGGCTCCACCACTGGTTGCCCGACCCGAGCCGGCCACCCAGCCCGAAGCGGAAGATCGGGAACATCCGCCCCCAGGCCCCGCCGTGCCGGGACACCACCAGCCCGGTGCGGATGCACACCACGCGGATGCCGGCCGCCGCGGCGGGCGTGGTCGCGGCTTCCCAGCGTTGGCAGAGCTCGGCCAGAAAGTCGTTGCCGGGTGGGGAATTCTCGTCGAGTTCGGTGTCGCCGCCCTCGCCGTAGTAGCCGATCGCGGAGCCGTTGATCAGCACACCCGGTCGGGGTTGCACCGCGGCCAACGCGGTGGCCAGGGTGTGCGTGGTGGCCAGCCGGGAGTCGACCAGCGTGCGCTTGTACGACTCGGTCCACCGGTGATCGGCGACGCCGGCCCCGGCCAGGTTCACCGCCGCGGTCACCCCGGCCAGCCCCGCGGGGTCCAGCGGCTGGTCCGGGTCCCATTGCAGTTCGTCGGCACCACCCGGCGCCCGGCGGACCAGACGCAGCACCTCGTGCCCGTCTGCGCGCAACGCGGCGACCAGTGCGGTACCGATCAGCCCGGAGGATCCCGCGACGACGACCTTCACGGGCTACAGGCCCAGGTCTGCCTCGAAGGCGGCTTCTTCGAGGCGTTGCTTGACGGTGACCAGGAACCGGGCCGCGTCCGCCCCGTCGACCAGCCGGTGGTCGTAGGTCAGCACGAGGTAGCACATGGACCGGATCGCGATGGTCTCGCCCAACTCCGGGTCGTCGATGACGACCGGGCGCTTGACCACTGAGCCGGTGCCCAGGATGCCGACCTGCGGCTGATTGATGATCGGGGTGTCGCTGAGCGCCCCGCGGCTGCCGGTGTTGGTCAGCGTGAACGTGCCGCCGCCCAGGTCGTCCGGTGTGATCTTGTTGTTGCGGGTGCGGCTCGCGATGTCCACCGCGGCCCGGCTGAGCCCGGCGATGTTCAACTGGTCGGCGTCGTGGACCACCGGCACCAGCAGCCCACGTTCGGTGTCCACGGCCAGGCCGAGGTGCACGTGCGGGTGATAAGTGATCTCTCCCTTCTCCGTGTCGATCGAGGCATTGAGCTTCGGGTGGGCCTTGAGCGCCTCGATGGTGGCCTTGGCGAAGAACGGCAGGAAGTTCAGCTTGATGCCCTCCCGCTGCTCGAAGCCTGCCTTGGCCTGCGCACGCAGCCGGGCGATGCGGGTGACGTCGACCTCGACCCAGCAGGACAGCTGCGCCGAGACCTGCAGCGACTCCACCATGCGCGCGGCGATCACCTTGCGCAGACGGGACATCTGCTGCACACCGGTCTGCGCCGCGGCCGGGGTGGTCGCGCGTGCTGCGGTCGGTGCGGGTGCTGCGCCCGCCGGCTGCGGTGCGCTGCGGGCCTGGTCCTGCGCCGCGCGGGCAGCGTCGAGCACGTCCTGCTTGCGGATCCGGCCACCCACGCCCGTGCCGGTGATGGAGGCCAGATCGATGTTGTTGTCCGTGGCCAGCTTGCGCACCAGCGGAGTGACGTAGCTCGCGACGTCGGCGGCGTCGCCCTGCCCGTTGGACACCGTCGGCCGGGCCGGGGCGGACGGTCCCGGCGGCGCGGGCGGTGCCGGGGGAGCGGCCGGTGGGGCCTGCGCAGCCGGAGCGGGGGCTGGGGCTGGGGTTGGAGGCTGGGGGGCCGGCGCCTCAGCGGGCGGCGGGGCCTGCGCGACCGGGGCGGCGGCCTGCGCGGCGGGGGCGGCCGGTGCCGGGGCCGCAGCCGGTGCGGCGCCCGGTTGGCCGATCAGGCCCAGCTGGGTACCCACCTCGACGGTCTGGTCGGCCTGCACGTCGATGGACAGCAGCACGCCCGCGGTCGGGGCGGGAATCTCGGTGTCCACCTTGTCGGTGGAGATCTCCAACAGCGGTTCGTCGGCGGCCACCGAGTCACCGACGTTCTTCAACCACTGAATGACGGTGCCCTCGGTGACGCTCTCACCGAGCGCGGGCAGCAGCACCGGGGTCCCGCTGCCCGCGGCCGGTGCCTCGGCGGGCGGCGGTGCGGCAGGCGCGGCCGGTGCCGGAGCCTGTGCCTGTTCTGGCGCAGCCGGTGCGGCCGGGGCCGGGGCGGCATTGGGAGCCGGTTCGGTGGCGGTGGCCGCGGTGGGCACCGCATCGGCGGGTCGGGCCGATCCGCTCGGCGATTCGCCGGCCTCGCCGATCACCGCCAACTCGGCACCCACGGCGACCGTCTCATCCTCCCCGACACTGATCCGCAGCAGCACGCCGGAGGCGGGCGCGGGGATCTCGGTGTCCACCTTGTCGGTGGAGATCTCCACCAGCGGCTCGTCGGCGGCGACCGCGTCGCCCTCCTTCTTCAGCCAGCGCGTGACGGTGCCCTCGGTGACGCTCTCGCCGAGCGCGGGGAGGGTGACGGAGACCGGCATGAAGCAAACTCCTTATTGAGGTGCTTTCTGAGGCATCATCAGCCGTGGGCGTGCAGCGGCTTGCCGGCGAGCGCCAGGTGCGCCTCGCCGATCGCCTCGCCCTGGGTCGGGTGCATGTGGATCAGGGACGCCACCTCACTGGGCAACGCCTCCCAGTTGTAGATCAGCTGCGCCTCGGCGACCAGCTCGCCCGCTCGGGAGCCGACGATGTGCACGCCGACCACCGGGCCGTCCTTGCGCCGTACCAGCTTCACCGCGCCCTGGGTCTTCAGGATCTGGCTCTTGCCGTTGCCGGCCAGGTCGTAGACCAGCGTCTCCACCGCGTCCGCGCCGTAGCGGTCCTTCGCGGCCGCCTCGGTGAGGCCCACCGAGGCCACCTCGGGCTCGGAGTAGGTCACCCGGGGCACCCCGTCGTAGTCGATCGGCACCACCGGCAAGCCGGCCACCCGCTCGGCGACCAAAATGCCCTCACCGAACCCGACGTGGGCCAACTGCGGGGTGGGGATCAGGTCACCGACCGCGGAGATCGTCGGGATGTTGGTCTGGCAGACCGCGTCGACCTTCACGTACCCGCGGTCGGACTCCACGCCGACCTCGGCATAGCCCAGACCCTCGGACACCGGCCCGCGGCCGATCGCCACCAGCAGCAACTCGGCCTCGAAGGACTTGCCGTTGTCCGTGCTCACCCGCACGCCGTTCGAGGTTTGCTCCACCCCGGTGAACCGGGCGCCCACCTCGAAGGCGATGCCGCGCTTGCGGAAGGCCCGTTCCAGCAGCTTGGAGTTGTTCTCGTCCTCCACCGGCACCAGGTGCGGCAGGGCCTCGATGATGGTCACCTCGGCGCCGAAGGAGCGCCACACGCTGGCGAACTCGACGCCGATCACACCGCCGCCCAGGACGATCACCGAGCCGGGCACCTCCTGCAGTTGCAGCGCATGGTCGGAGTTGATGATCCGGTTGCCGTCGATGGTCAACCCCGGCAGCGAGCGCGGCACCGAGCCGGTGGCCAGCACGATGTGCTTGCCGGTGTACCGCACGCCGCCCGCGTCCACGGTGGTCGGTGAGGTCAGCCGGCCCTCGGCCTCGATGTAGGTGATCTTGCGGCTCTTCACCAAACCCTGCAGACCCTTGTAGAGCTTGGTCACCACCCCGTCGCGGTAGGCGTTCACGGCCGGCATGTCGATGCCCTCGAAGGTGGCCCGCACCCCGAACTGCGCGCTTTCCCTGGCCGAGTCGGCCACCTCGGCGGCGTGCAGCAGGGCCTTGGTCGGGATGCAGCCAATGTGCAAGCAGGTCCCGCCGAGCTTGTTCTTCTCGATCAGCGCCACCGACATGCCGAGTTCGGCGGCGCGCAGGGCGCAGGCATAGCCGCCGCTGCCGCTGCCGAGGATGACAAGGTCGAACGAGGTGTCGGCGTCGCCGGCCACGGGATCTCTCCTGATCAGCTGGGTGTTGCGGGGCGTCGTGGTCCGACTGCCCAGACCGGACCATCCTTCCACTCCGCATCCGGTCCCAGCCGACCGGCCACGGGCGGGGTGGGGAACGTCTCACCACCTGCCCGGTCACACCGGACTTAACGCCGGCGGCCCGTCCGCAATGCCCGGCCCGGTCGGGGCCGGCGGGCATACTGGCTGATCATGCGGTGGTTACGTCGCAAGCAGCGACCGGGCACAACACGGCGCGCGGACCTGGTCGATCGCGACCACCTGGAGGCGTGGGCGGCCGCGCGGCGCGGCGTAGAGGCCTACCTGGAGCCACGCACCACGGTCACCGAGACCACGATGATGCTCATCGACGGCACCGGTGAGTGGACCCGACGCCGCGTGCCCAGCGCCGAGGTCGCCCGCGGCTTCGCCCAGCGTTTGGGCATCCCCTGCTACGAGGTCGCCGCCACCGGCTACCCGCAGCGCAAGCGGGATTACGACGCCCGCCGCGCCGCCGAGCAGAAGCGCTCCTAGCGCGAGGCCCAGTCCTCGGCCAGCGTGACCAGCGTGCGCACTGCGGCTCCGGTCCCGCCCTTGGGTGTGTAGCCGTACGGCTCGGACTCGTTGAATGCCGGGCCGGCGATGTCCAGGTGCGCCCAGTGCACGCCCTCGGCGACGAACTCCCGCAGGAAGATCCCGGCGGACAGCGCGCCGCCGAACCGCTCGCCGACGTTGGCGATGTCGGCCACCGCGGACTTCAGGCCCGAACGCAGTTCCTCCGGCAGCGGCATCGGCCACATCGATTCCCCGGACCGCTCCGCTGCGTCCTGCACGTGCGAGCGCAGGTTGTCGTTGTTGGCCATGATCGCCGTGGTGCGGTGACCCAGCGCGACCATGGCCGCGCCGGTCAATGTCGCCGCGTCGATCACCACGTCCGGGGAGTCCTCGCACGCCCTGGCCAACGCGTCGGCCAGGATGAGTCGGCCCTCCGCGTCGGTATTGAGCACCTCGACGGTCTTGCCGGAGTACATGGTCAGCACGTCCGAGGGCCGCTGCGCGGTGCCCGAGGGCATGTTCTCCGCCATCGGCGCCCAGCAGGTCACGTTGATCGGCAGCTTGAGTCGGGCGATGGCCCGGGTCGCGGTGATCACCGCGGCCGCCCCACCCATGTCGCACTTCATGGTGATCATCGCGTCGGGCGGCTTCAGGGAAAGACCGCCGGAGTCGAAGGTGATGCCCTTGCCGACCAGTGCCAGGTGCCGCTTGGCCCGCGCGTGCCGCCAGGTCAGTTTCACCAACCGGGGAGGGCTGACCGAGCCCTGACCCACCGCGAGGATGCCGCCGTAGCCGCCCTTGCGCAGTGCCTTCTCATCGAAGACCTCGATCTCCAGCCCGCGCACCGCGGCCGCTTCGCCGGCCGCCGCGGCCAGGTCCGCCGGGCGCAGGTCGGAGGGGGGAGTGTTGACCAGATCGCGGGCCCGGCACACCGCTTCGGCCACCACCTCGGCGCGGTTGACCGCGGCTTTGGCAGCCGCGTCCTCGGCCAGGGTGGAGCACACGGTGATGGCCCCCACCGGAGCGGGCGGGGTGCCGTTGCTGCGGTAGCGCAGATAGGCGTACGCGCCGAGCAGTGCGCCCTCGGCCACCGCGCCGACCGCGGTGGCGTCCGCCGCGGGCAGGGCCAGGCCCACTGAACGCGAGCCGGCCACGGCCCGGGTGGCAGCACCGGCGGCACGGCGCAGTGCCTCGGAATCCCACGACCCGCGGGCGCCGGGTGCCGTGCCCAGGCCGACCGCCACGATCACCGCGGCCCGAACGCCGGACCCGCCGGGGAGCTTGACCACGCATTCGGCCTTGCCGTCGTGGCCCAGCGCGGTCAGCGTCGCGGCGAGCTTGCTGCCGGTCGCTGCCTCGATCGCCTTGGCATTCTCGGTGAGCACCAGTCCGCGCGGGCCGGACGCGACGCCGACGACGACGGCGTCGGCCCGCAGTTCGGCAACGGAGGTGGTGCGCAGCGAGATCGTGGTCACGACAGTCCTATCGGTTTCGGTGCCGGTGATGCGCCCGAGCCTAGTCCGCGCGGTGGCCAATACAGTCCCTGTCGTGAGTGAGCTGCGCCGTTCCCCGTTGCACGACCGTCACCGCGCCCTGGGCGCCAAGCTCGCCGATTTCGGTGGCTGGGAAATGCCCATCGATTACGCCGGCGCCCCGTCCAAGCTCGGGGTGGTGGCCGAACACACTGCCGTGCGAACTGACGTCGGGGTCTTCGACGTCAGCCACCTGGGCAAGGTGCGCGTCGCCGGCCGCGGCGCCGCGGCGTTCGTGGATTCCTGCCTGTCCAATGCGTTGGATCGGATCAAGCCCGGTCAGGCGCAGTACAGCTTGTGCTGTACCGAGGAGGGCGGCATCGTCGACGACCTGATCGTGTACCTGCGCGACGCCGACGAGGTGCTGCTGGTGCCCAACGCGGCGAACAGCGCGGAGGTGGCCCGACGGTTGGCCGCGGCGGCGCCGGACGGCATCGCGGTGCAGGATCACCACACCGATTTCGCCGTGCTGGCAGTGCAGGGCCCGCGCAGTGACGCGGTGTTGACCGGCCTCGGACTGCCCACCGAGCACGACTACATGAGTTTCACCGATGCCCTCTGGCAAACCGCAACGATCAGTGTGTGCCGCAGTGGCTACACCGGCGAACTCGGCTACGAGCTGATCTGTCCCCGGGCCGACGCGAGCGCGCTGTGGGAGGCGTTGCTCGCCGCCGGCGTGGTGCCCTGCGGGCTCGGTGCACGGGACACGCTGCGCACCGAGATGGGTTATCCGCTGCACGGCCAGGACATCTCACGCTCCGTCAGTCCATTGGCGGCGAACCTGAGCTGGGCAATCGGCTGGGACAAGCCGGCGTTCTGGGGTCGCGAGGCGTTGCTCGCGGAGAAATCCGCAGGGCGCACCAGACGGCTGGTCGGGCTGCTGGGCACCGAACGCGGCATCCCGCGAGCACACATGACGGTGAGTCTGCAGGAGCGTGGCGCCGCGATCGGGGAGGTCACCTCGGGCACCTTCTCGCCGACCCGCAAGCTCGGCATCGGGCTGGCGCTGGTACCGGTCGATGTGGCAGCCGACGCCGAGTTGTGGGTGGACATTCGGGGCCGGGCGGCACCGTTCCGCGTCACCCGCCCGCCGTTCGTGCCGTCCCGGGTGCGCTGAGCCTGATTTGCCTGACGCCACGTCAGGTCGTACTGAGCACCACCAGCGTGACCGTGGTCGCGGTCTCCACCAGGGCCCCGAGCACGTCCCCGGTGATGCCGCCGAAGCGACTGCGACAGCGGCGCAACAACACCTCGGCCGCGGCCGCGGCCAGCAACACGGCGAGCAGGCTGCGACCGAGGCCGAAATCCGCGGCCCAGCCGACGCCAACAATCACGATCGCGACGGCCGAGGACACACCGATCGCCGCCGGCCACGGCACGGTGTTCGCGACCATGGCGCCCAGACCGTCCGCGCGCGCGGCGGGGACGCCGCGTCGACAGGCCGGGGGCAAGGTGGCCCGCCCCGCCGCGCAGACCAATACCGCGGCCAGGATCACCCGGTGGTCGTCCCAGCGGGCCGCGATCGTGCCCAGCGCGGCGGCCTGCGCGAGCAGCACCAGCACCAGGGTGATCACGCCGAACGGGCCGATGTCGGAGTTCCGCATGACAGCCAGCGCACGCTGCGGATCGCGGCCGCTGCCGAATCCGTCGGCGGTGTCCGCCAACCCATCCAGGTGCAACCCGCGGGTGAGCAGGGCCAGCACGCCGATCGCGATCGCCGCGGCGAGCAACGGCGAGGTGTCCGCGTGCACCAGGAGCACCACGACCACGCCGACCAGTGCGCCCAGTCCGGCGCCGATGGCCGGTGCCCACAGCATCGCCGCGGCCGCGGTGCGCCGATCCGCGCGCACCGTGCCCACCGGCAGCACGGTCAGCGTGGACAGCCCCAGCGCGAGGCCGTCCGCGGCCACTCCCTGCGGGCGGTCCGTCGCCGCTGAACTCACGGCGGGTCCAGTGGCAGCAGTCGGCCTGCGACCACCAGGGCAACCTCGTCCGATGCGGCCGCCATCGCGATGTTCAACCGGCCGAGTTCGTCGCGGAACCGCCGACCGGATGTCTCGGCGGGTACCACGCCCATGCCGACCTCGTTGCTCACCGCGATCACGTACCCGGGTGCGGCCCGCCAGGCCGCGACCAACTCCAACACCCGGGTGTCCAACGCCGCGCGCGCCCAGCCGGTGCGCCAGGCGGCTTCGTCGACTTCCCAGACGCCGATTTCGTCCATCGCCCGGGTCAACCACAACCCGAGGCAATCGATCAGCACCACCCCGGTGTCGTTGGCCAGGTGCAAAATCGGGTCCGCGGTCTCCACCGTGCGCCAGTGCGCGGGGCGCCGGGCGCGGTGCGCGGTCAGCCTGTTCGTCCACTCGGGGTCATCAGCGCGGGACGGCGCGGTAGCCACGTACACCACCGGCTCGCCCTTGGCGATTTTGGCCGCGCGGGCCTCCGCGGCCTCGGACTTGCCACACCGGGCACCGCCCAGCAGGAGCACGCGTCGAGACTTCACGAGCCACTAGCCTGCACCGAAGGGTGAAGCGAGCGGACCAGGGGTGTACAGATGGCGTGGAGCTGGCGTTACGAACGGTCCGACGGCACCGAGGTGCTCCCGGTCGCGGGCACCGTCCCGCAGTTCCCGACCCAGGCCGACGCGGAGAGCTGGGTGGGGGAGGTATGGCGGGAATTGCTCGACCAGGGCGTGGACGGGGTGACGCTGTTGGAGAACGGCACCAAGATCTACGGCCCGATGTCGCTGCACCCTGCTGAATAGGCCGGCCGCTGACTAGGCCCCGCCGCGGGACTCAGGGTTTCTGGCCCCGTTTCACCTGCGGCTTCGGGGTGCGCATCCGCCGGACCAGCATCGCCCGCATGATCGCGTAGCGGAGATCGCCGGCGCGCGAATCCTCCGGGAAACGCCGGCTCAGCAGCCGGCGCAGCGCGATCGACCAGATGATCGTGTCGACGATGATCAGCGCCACCACCAGCATCCAAATGGCCACCGATGCGGCCTGGGCGCTCTTCGAGGCGCCGAACAGGCCCAGCAGGAGGATCACGACCGCGCAGGGCAGGAACGCCTCCGCCACGGTGAACTTGGCGTCGATCCAGTCCCGGATGAACCGACGGCGCGGACCGCTGTCGCGCGGCTGTAGATAGCGATCGTCGCCGCGCATCATGCCCTCGTGCTGCTTGCGGCGGGCCTCCGTGCGCTTCTCGCGGTCGAACTTCGCGCGCGCCTTGGGGTCCCGCGGGCCCTTCACCCGCGCACGCCGCTCCTGCTCCGCGTCCCGGCGTTTGGGCGTGGCGCGACCCTTGCCGACGGTTGCCTCGACCGGCTCGCTGACCTCTGCGGACTTGCCACGGCGGGAGAACACCTGCTCAGCGTAGGGTGACCCGTCATGAGCTTGTTCAAGCGGATGGCGCTCATCTTCAAGTCCAAGGCGAGCAAGGCGTTGGACCGGGCCGAGGACCCGCGCGAAGTCCTCGACTACAGCTATGCCAAGCAGCAGGAGATGCTGACGAAGGTACGGCGGGCGGTGGCCGAGGTGGCCACCTCGCGCAAGCGCCTGGAGTTGCAGCAGACCCAAATGGGCGGGCAGGGCGAAAAGCTCACCGAGCAGGCCCGCCAGGCGTTGTCCATGGGCCGGGAGGATCTGGCCCGAGAGGCATTGACCCGCCGCGCCGCGCTGGAGCAACAGGCCACCGACCTGGGCACGCAGCACGCCGAGTTGGCCGAGCAGGAGGAGAAGCTCGCGCTGGCCGCGCAGCGGCTGCAGGCCAAGGTGGACGCGCTGCGGACGAAGAAGGAGACCATCAAGGCCTCCTACACCGCCGCGCAGGCGCAGACCAGGGTCAACGAGGCGTTCGCGGGCCTGTCCGACGAGATGGGCGACATCGGCCTGGCCGTGCAACGGGCCGAGGACAAGACCGCGCAGCTGCAGGCCCGGGCGGGGGCGATCGACGAACTGATCGCGTCCGGGGCGTTGGATGACGCGTCGGGCACCTCGAAGGACTCGCTGACCGCCGAGTTGGAGCGACTGTCCGCGGACAGCGACGTGGACTCGGAACTGACCAAGCTCAAGTCCGAACTCGGGGCCGCGCCGGCGCCGAAGGAGTTGGAGGACGGTTCGTGAACCGCCGGATCGCCGGCTGATGGCCGCCGAGGAATTCGACGACACCGCCCTCGACGATCCGGATGCGCTGGCCCGCGCGGACGCGGCGTTGCGCCATCTGGCCGAGGCCGGGTCCCGGGTACGCCATGAGGTGAACGCCTCGCGGGAGGCGATGGCTGTGCTGGTCGGGGCGCCGCGCCCGCGTGCTGTGGTGGCCGCCGGGGCCGATGCCCGCTTGCTGCGCGCCGTGCTGGAGCCCTGGTGCCCGGTGCCGTTCGTGGCCTGGCCCGGGCCGAGCCTGCCCGGCTGGGCCGGGGCGTTGGACCTGGTGGTGGTCATCGCGCCGGGGGCGCACAGCCCGGAGGCCGCCTCCGCCGCCGCCGAGGCAGTGCGCCGCGGCTGCGGACTGCTGGTCGCCGCACCGGCGTCCTCGCCGCTCGCCGAGGCCTCCGCCTCCCGCTCCACGGTGCTGCTGCCGACCCAGACCCCCGACGTGCTGGCCGTCGCCGTGGTGGCGCTGCAGTCGCTGCACACGTTGGGGTTGGGCCCGGAGGTGGACGCCGAGGAGGTCGCCGCCGCGCTGGTGAACACCGCGCTGCAGTGTGGCCCGCGCAGTGATCTGAGCGGCAATCCGGCCAAGGACATTGCGATGCTGCTGGCCGAGGCCACTCCGCTGGTCTGGGGTGGATCGGTGCTGGCCGCGCGCGCCGGACGCCGCTTCGCTGAGGCGTTGCGCAAGGCCAGCGGTCGCGCCGCGCTGGCCGCGGACGCCCAACATCTGCTTCCGCTGCTGACCGCGGCCCCGCAGAGGGACATCTTCGCCGATCCGTTCGACTCCGGCCGCGTCGAGCGCCGCCCGGTCCTGCTGGTGCTCGACGACGGCGCCGAGGACCCGGCCATCCGCATCCGGCGCAGTCGACTGCTCGCCCAGGCCGAGTCCAACGGCGTGCGGTACCGGGTGCTCGACCACCACGAGGGTGGGCCGGTCAGCCGCTATGCGGCGCTGCACGCGATGGGTCAGTACGTCGCGTTGTACCTGGGGCTCGGGCTGGGTCGCCTGGCCGAGCCCAGCAAGGCCTGACGGTCAGTCACAGTCGTAGGCGTCCGGGGATTTCGGGTCGAGGCAGTTGTCGTAGCGGTAGTCAGCCCTGTGCTTGTGCTGGTGGCCGTGCTTCTTCCGGTAGTCGTTGCGCTGCCAGGCCGGCTGGTCGTCCCGGCCGTTGTCGTAGTGGATGCCCCAGTCGCTGACGTCGTCCGGGGTTGGCTTGTCCTTGTCCGTGCCGAAGATGTCGGTGGACTCCACCGGCGGCGTATCGGTGGTCGCGGTGTCGGGCTCCGCCGCCGCGTTCCCCAAGCGCTGAATCGCGTCCGCGCGGCGCTGGGCGGGATCGGCGGGTAGGCCCAGCGCCGCGGCCATGGCGTCGGCCCAGATCGGCCCCGGCAGCTCTCCGCCGGTGGCCTCGTCCAACTGGTCGTCGCCGACCAGGATGTTGCGCAGCGGCGCAGTGGAGTCGGGGTGGCCGGCCCATACCGCGGCGGCCAACTTCTCGGTGTAGCCGACGAACCACACCGCGGTGGCGTTGTCGGTGGTGCCGGTCTTGCCGGCCGCGGGCACCGCGCCCAACGTCATGCCGGCGCCGGTGCGGCCGGGGTCCGGCCCATCGATGACGCCGCGCAGCAACTGGGTGGCCGTGGTGGCGGTGTCGGACGGCATCACCTGTTCGCAGGATTTTCCGGGCACCAGCAGTGGGGTGCCGTCGGGGCCATCGATCGCGGTGATGGCGTGCGAGGCACAGTGCAGACCGCCGGCGGCCAATGTCGCGTAGGCCTCGGCCATGCGCAACGGGGAGACCTCATCGACGCCGAGAGTGAAGGACGGCACCCGACTCAACGGGGCGCCATCGGCCCGCCGCAGCCCCATCCGCTCGGCCAAGCCGGCCGGCTCACACAACCCGGTGCCCTGCTCCAACTGCACGAAGTAGGTGTTCACCGAGTGGGCGATGGCCCGGCGCATGTCGATCGGGCCGTAGGACACCCCATTCTCGTTGCCCACCTGATAGGTCGGGAACGCCTTGTTTCCATCGCACCCGTGCAGGCCGTCCACGCTGACGTGCCCCGGCGCGTCGATGACGGTGTTCGGGCCGATCCCGTCGTTGAGTGCGGAGGCGAGCACGAAGGTCTTGAACACCGAACCCGCCTGGAACCCATGACTGCCGCCCTGGTCCGCGTCCAGCGCCCAGTTCACCATCGTGCGGCCGGGTCCGCTGCCGTAGTCGCGGGACAACGCGATGGCCTTGACCGCGCCGGTGCCGGGTTCGGTCATCACGATCGCCGCGCCGTAATCCTGATCGGGGTGCACCCGGGCCCGCACCGCGGCGTTGGCCGCTGCCTGCACTGTCGGGTCGAGAGTGGTGTGCACGGTCAACCCGCCGGTGAGCAAGCGCCGCACGCGTTCCTCCGGGGTCGGTCCCAGGGCGGCCATCGACCGCACCTCGGCGAGCACGTAGTCGCAGAAAAATGGCTCGCTCGCCGCTTCGCAGCCGACCGACACGGCGGTCGGCGCCAGGTCCAGTGGGTCGACGGCGTACCGGTCGGCGTCGGTCGCGCTCAGCCGGTGGGTGGCCACCATTCGGTTCAGCACCACGTTGCGTCGGGCCAGACCGGCGTCCGGGTGGGAGAGCGGGTCATAGCCGCTGGGGGAGCGGATCAAGCCGGCCAGCAGTGCTGCCTGAGGCACCGTCAGATCCGCAGCGCTGATCCCGAAATACCGGCGCGCGGCGCTCTCGATGCCCCACGCCCCGTTGCCGAAGTACACGATGTTCAGATAACGATCCAAGATCTCGTCCTTGGACAACGCCCGCTCCACGGACAGCGCCTGACCCAGTTCGTGCAGCTTGCGGGACAACGTCTTGCGATCGGCCGTGGTGACCGCACCACTGTCGTCCGCCTGCTGCAGCAATGCCTGTTTGACGTATTGCTGGGTCAACGTGGAGGCGCCCTGACGGAAATCACCGGCCCTCAGATCGGTGACGGCTGCCCGCACCACCGCTTTCGGGTCGAACGCGCCGTGGGAATAGAAGCGCGCATCCTCGATGGCCAGCACGGCGTCCCGGGCGGCCGGGGAGATGCGGTCCAGCGGTACCGGGAGGCGGTTCTTGGCGAAGAACGTGGCCAAGACGGAGCCGTCCGCGGCCAACACGGTGGAGCGGGCGGCGGGCGCCGAATCGAGAATCCCGACACCACCGGTGGTGTCCTGAATCAGTGAGGCGCCGCGCGCGGTCAACGAGTGCAGCCCGAGCGTCAGCGGCAGCATCAGGGCCGCGGTCAACGCCAGCACCAGGGGGCGGAACGGGGCTAATTCGCGAGGCCTGGTCACGGTCGGAGCGCAGCGCTGCGGTGCCGCTGCGCCGCGTCCGCGCCCAGCAGGGCACCGAGCAGTCCGGCCGCCAGCACCGAGAGGGTGAGCGTGAGCAGCGCGGGGTCATCGGTGACCGCGTCCAGCACCGTGCGGGCGAGGGTGTTGCCCGCCGCCGCGAGCAGGACGCCGAGTGCCGGCACCGTCATGGCGCACGCCCACACGGCCACGCCCTGCAGTCGCCCGCCCGTGGTGGCCAGCCGCGCGGCCACGTAACCACCGGTCGCGAACGACACCACCACGATGGCCGTGAGCAGCAGCGCCATCAGCAGGTTGGTGCTCAGCGAGGCGTCAGTGAGCCCCGAGGTCAGCGCATTGGCGTCGCGCTGCACCGACAGCAGCAGGCTTCCCAGCAGGACGACCCCGCTCAGCATCAGCAGGCCGACGGTGGCCAACGCGCCCAACAATCCGGCCCCCGCGTCGAGCGATCGTAGATAACCGCGCGCCCGGGGCGCGGACAACCGCAGGGCCGGGGGGACGCTGGGCCGAACCACCTGGGTGCGCACGGACACGGCCGAGACCTACCGCCGGCGCACCCCGCTCAAACCCGCCCGGACCTGCGAGAACTCAAATTCCCGGCAATGCCAGCATCTGGTCCAGCGCCACCCGTGCCCAGTGTGCGACGTCCGCGTCCACGGTGATCACATTGCGGACCGTGCCCGCGGCCAACGACTCCAGCGACCAGACCAGGTGCGGCAGGTCGATGCGGTTCATCGTCGAGCAGTAGCAGACCGTCTTGTCCAGGAACGCGACCTGCTTGTCCGGGTGTGCCGCGGCCAACCGACGAACCAGGTTCAGCTCGGTGCCCAGCGCCCAGGCCGAGCCGGGCGCGGCCGCGTCGAGCATTTTGATGATGCGCTCGGTGGACCCGACGTGGTCGGCCGCACTGACCACCTCGTGTTGACACTCCGGGTGCACCAGCACGTTCACGCCCGGGATGCGCGCGCGCACGTCGGTCACGTTCGCCACGGTGAACCGGCCGTGCACCGAGCAGTGCCCGCGCCACAGGATCATCCGTGCGTCCTGCAGTTGGCGATGCGTCAGACCGCCGCCCGGCCGGTGTGGGTCGTAGACCACGCAGTCGTCCGGGGACATGCCCAGGTCACGCACGGCGGTGTTGCGGCCCAGGTGTTGGTCGGGCAGGAACAACACCTTCTCGCCCTGCGTGAACGCCCAGTCCAGCGCCCGGTGGGCGTTCGACGAGGTGCAGATGGTTCCGCCGTACCGACCGGTGAACGCCTTGATGGCGGCCGAGGAGTTCATGTACGACACCGGCACGGTCACCTCGGCCACGCCCGCGTCGTGCAGGACATCCCAGGCGTCGTCGACCTGGTCCGCCCCGGCCATGTCCGCCATCGAGCAGCCCGCGGCCAGGTCCGGCAGCACCACCTGCTGTGCGTCCGAGGTCAGGATGTCGGCGGACTCGGCCATGAAGTGCACACCGCAGAACACAATGAATTCCGCCTGCGGGCGCGCCGCGGCCTCTCGGGCCAACTTGAACGAGTCCCCGGTGACGTCGGCGAACTCGATGACCTCGTCGCGCTGGTAGTGATGGCCGAGCACAAACACCCGGTCGCCCAACGCGGCCTTGGCCCGCCGGGCGCGCTCAACCAGTTCCGGGTCGGACGCCGCAGGCAACTCGCCCGGGCACTCCACCCCGCGCTCGGAGAACGGGTCCGCGTCGCTGCGCAGCAGCAACGTCAACGGCACGGTGCTCAACGAACTCTCCTGACCCATCAGACGCCCCTGATGCTTGCATATACAACGCACGGGTCCCGGCTCAGCTTCCCGCCCGGGGCAGACTGCGCGGGTGCGCGTGCTGATCGCCCCGGACTCGTTCACCGGCACGCTCAGCGCCGTGCAGGCCGCCGAGGCGATGGCCGCCGGCTGGCGGGACAGCGCTCCGCAGGACGAACTCGTGCTCGCCCCGCTCTCCGACGGCGGGCCCGGCTTCGTCGACGTGCTGCACGCGGGTCTGGGCGGGGAACTGATCGGGCTCACCGTGCACGACCCGCGGGGCGAACCGGTCCCGGCGAGCCTGCTGCGGGTCGGCGAGGTCGCCTACCTGGAATCCGCGCAGGCCGCCGGGCTGCACCTGATCCCCGTCGAGCGCCGCGACCCGACCCACACCAGCACCTACGGCGTGGGCGAACTGATCGCCACCGCGGTGGACGCCGGCGCCCGGCGCATCGTGCTCGGCCTGGGCGGCTCCGGTACCAACGACGGCGGCGCCGGCGCGCTGGCCGCGCTCGGCGCGCAACCGGCGGAGCTGCTGCGCTCCGGCGGCATCGCGCTGCGGGAGCTGGACCCCGCGGCATTGAACCTGGCCCCGGCGCGGTCACGGCTGCAGGGCGTCGCGCTGCAACTGGCCACCGACGTGGACAGCGTGTTGCTCGGCCTGCGCGGAGCCAGTGCCACCTTCGGCCCGCAGAAGGGCGCCGACCCGGACGCCGTGCAGAGGCTGGACGCCGCGCTGGAGCACTTCGCGCGGGCCGCACAGCCGGGCGTGGGCGTGAACATGACCGGATCCGTGGCCGTCGCGCCGGGTGCCGGTGCGGCCGGTGGGCTGGGCTTCGGGCTCATGCTGCTGGGCGCCACCCGGCTGGCGGGCATCGCCACGATTGCCGAGCTCACTGGGCTCACCGACGCGATCGGCAGCGTCGACGTGGTGCTCACCGGGGAGGGCAGCTTCGACTGGCAGTCGCTGGCCGGGAAGGTGGTGGCGGGCGTCGCCACGATGGCCGGGGAGCATGCCCGGCCGTGCCTGGTGCTGGCCGGTCGGGTCGAGGTGGGGCGCCGCGAGTTCGCCGCTTTGGGCGTTTCTGCGGCTTATGCGGTCACCGACGAGGTGGATGCAGCGGAGGCGTTGGCCCACCCGGCCGAGCACCTGCGCGCGCTCGCGGCCCGCGTTGCGCGCAGTTGGTCGCACTCAATGTGACGCCCGGCACACTCCGGGCGCAGGCTCGCAGGGGAATACCACTGCCCCCTGAATGTGTCAGCATGGTGGAGCACCCGCACCAAAATTCGGCAGGAGCGAACTGATGACGGTTTCCGGCGAGACGGCCACCGGTGTAATTCTCACCGACGCGGCAGTGATCAAGGTGCGTCACCTCCTCGATCAGGAGGGCCGGGACGACCTGCAACTGCGCATCGCCGTGCAGCCCGGCGGGTGCTCGGGCCTGCGCTACCAGCTGTTCTTCGACGAGCGCGCCCTCGACGGTGACGCGGTCTTCGACTTCGACGGCGTGAAGATGGTCGTCGACCGGATGAGCGTGCCCTACCTGGGCGGGGCCAGCATCGACTTCGTGGACACCATCGAGAAGCAGGGCTTCACGATCGACAACCCCAACGCGGGCGGGTCATGCGCCTGCGGGGATTCTTTTCACTAACCCGTAGCCGGCTGACAGTCCGGCTGGTCGTCCACCGGCGGTGCGGCGATGATCCGCCAGGTCTGCATGTGCCAGCCCCATCGGGTGCCGGACGGCGCGACCAGTAACGCGTTGTACGCCTCGTGTGCCGCCGCGGCCCGGATCACCGTGCAGCGGCCCAAGCCGGCCAGGTCCACCGACTGCACCGGCCAGTCCCGGTCGGGCGTGCTCGGTATCGCTGCCGCGGACATGGCCAACCGATCCGGGACCACCGGGGTCGGGTCGGAAACCCCGGTGGGCACCAACGTCCGCGGATTGTCCTCCAGGCGCCGCACGTACCGGGCCGCGGCAGATCGCCGGCGCGCGTCGGCAGCGGAGTCCTCTCCTCGCGGGGAGAAGGTGGCAAAGCTGGAGTGATACAGCCGCCCGTCGCGGCGCACCGCAATCACTGTGACGATGGCGTCGGGGATCGGCTTGTCGTGGTGGTCCGCATCGGCCAACCCGGCCCGCGCCGCCAGATAGAGCAGCCGGCCCAGCGCCGGTTCGGTCAGCTGACGACGGCTCAGTCGCACCACGCCGGGCGGTGACGCGTTCGCGGCTGCCGGGTCGACGCTGATCATCGTGCCGTCGGCGTAGACGCTGACCGGCGGTGGCGGCGGCACGTCCGGCGGCCCGGCGAACCCACCGAACTGACTGATCCGCAGCACGACGTCATCCGCGGTGTGGGCGGGCGCCGGCGGTGCCGCGGGCGCCGGTGTGGGGCCGGGAGTGCCGAGTGGATTGGGCACGGTGTCCGCGGAGGATCGGCCCGCGCTGCAGCCCGCCCCCAGGATGGCAAGGGTGAGCAGAACCATCACCCGGCGCCGTGCCTCAGTGCGCAGCTCAGCTCCCGTAGCCCGCCAGACCCTCGGTCAGTTTCCCTATGCCATCGGGAATTTGGACGACCGCTGCGTGCCACGGTAGCGGGGCCGGGGCCCGATTCACCGGGTACAGCGCGGCGAGGCGTTCGGCGTCGGCCCCCATTTCGACGAAATCCGGAGTGGGGACGATCGCGTTGCGTTCGGCCATGACTCCTCCAGAGGCGTTCGACTGCCCACCAGCTAAGCCCCTCGCACCGGACGAATCCAGACGTACCTGGCGGTAGCCTGCTCGGACCTTTGTCGCATGTCTCACCCCGAGGACTGCCGCCGTGAACATCGCCGTCACCGGCTCGATCGCCACCGATCACCTGATGAGCTTCGACGGCCGGTTCGCGGACTCCCTGGTGCCCGAGGCACTGGCCAAGATCTCCGTCTCGTTCCTGGTGGAAGACCTCGAGGTGCGCCGCGGGGGCGTCGGCGCGAACATCGCGTTCGGCATGGGGTACCTGGGTCTGCGCCCGATCCTGATCGGCGCCGCCGGCGAGGACTTCGAGCCCTATCGGGCCTGGTTGGACAGGCACGGCGTGGACACCGGTTCGGTGCTCATCTCCGAGCTCAAGCACACCGCCCGCTTCGTCTGCACCACCGACCGCGACCAGGCTCAGATCGCCTCGTTCTACGCGGGTGCGATGAGCGAGGCGCGGGAGATCGAACTCGCGCCGGTGGCTGAGCGGGTCGGGGGACTGGACCTGGTGCTGATCGGGGCCAACGACCCGGCGGCCATGGCCCGGCACACCGTCGAGTGCCGGGAGCGCGGCATCCCGTTCGCCGCGGACCCCAGCCAGCAGGTGGCCTGGCTCTCCGGGGAGGACATTGCGAACCTCGTCGACGGCGCGGCCTACCTGTTCACCAACGAGTACGAGGCCGCGGTGGTGGAGAAAAAGACCGGCTGGTCGACCGACGACATCGCGGCCCGGGTGGACGTCCGGGTCACCACGCTGGGTGCCGAGGGCGCGCGGATCGAGGCCCGGGGTGCGGAGCCGGTGCACATCCCGGTGGCCACGGTGGAGCGGGTGGTCGAACCGACCGGCGTCGGCGACGCCTTTCGCGCCGGCTTCCTGGCCGGCCGCTCCTGGGGTTTAGAGCTCCAGCGCAGCGCGCAGGTGGGCTCGGTGCTCGCCGCCCACGTGGTGGAGACCCTGGGCACCCAGGAATACCGACTGGCCCGCGACACCTTCGTCAAGCGGCTGAGCGATGCCTACGGCGCGGCCGCGGCGGCCGAGGTGGAACCACACCTGGCCGCGCTGCGCGCCTGATCGCAGTGCCGGTCGATCCGGGTCCCTCCGTCTGGGTGTTCCCGCCGGTCAGCGCAGCGGCGGCGGACAGCGGCCTGGTCGGCGTCGGCGCAGACCTGGCGCCGGCCACCCTGCTGGACGCCTACCGGCACGGCATTTTCCCGATGCCGGTGGCCAAACGCGGCCCCATCGGCTGGTGGTCGCCGGACCCACGCGGCATCCTGCCCACCACCACCGCGCGGGTGGCCCGGTCGCTGGCCCGCACCCGGCGACGCTTCGAGATTCGGGTGAACACCGCCTTCGCGGAGGTGGTGGACGCCTGCGCGGACCCGGGTCGTCCGCACGGCTGGATCAATCCGGCCATGCGCCGCGCCTACCGGCAGCTGCACGATTTGGGCTGGGCGCACAGCGTGGAGGCGTTCGCGGTCGACGACGGCCAACTGGCCGGCGGCGTGTTCGGCATCGCGATCGGCGGGCTGTTCGCCGGCGAGTCGATGTTCCACCGCCGCACGGACGCCTCCAAAGCGGCGCTGCTCGGGCTCTGCGACCTGCTGAACGCGTCCGACGGCCCACCCGAGCAGCGCCTGTTGGACGTGCAGTGGACCACGCCGCACCTGGTCTCGCTGGGCGCGGTGGATGTCCCGCGGGAGGCCTATCTCGATCGGCTGGCAAGCGCTTTGTCACTGTCCGTGCCCGAAGTGTTCACCTACCGCTGACAGCGGCTTGGCTCTGCGCAGACCGTCCGGCCGGCCCAATTGATGTTGGATGGGAGCGTCGGGAGGTAACGCGCCGCGATGACCACGGAACTGGGACGGCCGCGGGCGGCCGGGCCGTTGGTCCCGGCTGCCCGCACGTCCCGGGACCCGGCCCCGGCCCGCCATCGGGGCGACACCGCCTGGGTCTGGGTAATGGCCGTCGGGTTCTTCGCGCTCTACACCGTGGTTTCGGTGCGCCAGCACGTCCGGCTGCACTCCACCGGCTACGACCTGGGCATCTTCGAGCAGGCGGTGCGGTCCTGGGCGCACGGACACCTGCCGCACTCGGAGATCAAGGGCGCCGACTTCCCGCTGCTCGGCGATCACTTCTCCCCGGTCCTGGCGGTGCTCGCCCCGGTCTACCGGGTGTTCCCGACCCCGCTCACCCTGCTGGTCGCGCAGGCTGCGTTGCTCGCGGTGGCCGTGGTGCCGCTGGCCTGCTGGGCGCAACGGGCGTTGGGTCGGACCACGGCACTGGTCGTCGGCCTGGGGTACGGGCTGTCCTGGGGGATTGCCCAGGCGATCGGGTTCGACTTCCACGAGATTGCCTTCGCGGTGCCGCTGATCTCGTTCAGTGTGTGCGCGCTCGGCCAGGGTCGGCCCCGGGCCGCCGTGGCGTGGGCACTACCGCTGCTGTTGGTCAAGGAGGACCTCGGGCTGACCATCGTCGCGCTCGGGGTGCTGATCTGGTTCACCGGCCGGCGCCGGCTGGGCCTGGTCGCCGCGCTGGTGGGGCTGGCGGGCACCGCGCTGGAGGTGCTGGTGCTGTTGCCGCACTTCAACCCCGATCACAAGTTCTCCTACTGGCACAGCCTGAACGACGGGCAGACCAACAAGCACAGCCCCGGCCACCTGATCTCCCGGCTCAGCGTCGGGCTGATCAGCCCCGAGCCCAAGGCAGTGCTGATCGTGCTACTGCTCGCGCCCACCGCGTTCCTCGCGCTGCGCTCACCGCTGCTGGCGCTCGCCGTGCCTACGCTGGGCTGGCGGCTGTTCTCGGACTATTGGCAGTACTGGAGCGGGCACTTCCACTACAACGCGGTGCTGATGCCGATCCTGTTCGCGGCGTTCATCGATGCGTTGGGCCGGGCCGGGCCGGGCCGACGACGCGAGGCGCTCGCGGTCAGTGCCCTGGTCACAGTGCTGTTCGTGCCCGGCAATGCGCTGTGGTCGCCGTTCCAGCCGAGCACGTGGCATCACGACCCGCGCATCGGTGATGCCCGCGCGGAGTTGGCCCGCGTCCCGGACGACGTGACGGTGTCCGCGTCCAACTCGCTGGCCCCGCAGCTGACGAACCGGGACTCGGTGTCGATCTTCGGCTGGTCCGCGGCGCGTCCCAATCCGGAGTGGATCGTGGTGGACACCGGCGAGCCGGTGAACTGGCCGTTCGACAACCTGGATCAGCAGAACGATCTGCTGAAGGCGGCCGCGCAGGCCGGCTATCAGAAGGTCGACCAGCGTGGCGATTTCCTCGTGCTGCACCGGTCGCCGCCGGACGCCCGACAGTTCCCGCCGCCGCCGGACGACACGAAGTCCTAGCGGCCGGATCGGCGGATCAGTGTTGTCGCCGGACCAGGTAGGCACGGTCGGGGCAGCCGGGGTCCGGCCCGAGGTAGTCCTGCGCCCGCATCTCACACCACGCCGGGATGTCCAATGCCGCCGCGGGATCGTCGGCCAGTACCCGGACCACCGAGCCCACCTCCACGCGCCCGATGTTCTTCGCCAGCATGATGATCGGCGCCGGGCACAGCAGGCCGATGGCATCGAGGGTCAGCGCCGGTTCGTCCGGGGCGGTCACAACCCCTCCACACCCGCGATCGCGCGCAGCTCCGCGAGCACCTTCGGCACGACCGCGATGAATCTCTCGACGCTCGCCTCGTCCACCCCGCGCGGCAACGAGACCCGCACATTGCCGTGCGAGAGCACGCCCATCGCCTCCAGCACGTGGCTCGGGCGCAGCGTGTCCGCCGTGCACGAGGACCCGGAGTTCACCGCGAACCCGGCCCGGTCCAGCTCGGTGACCAGCGCCTCACCGTCGATGTAGAGGCAGGCGAACGAGACCAGGTTGGGCAGCGTGGTCGCGCCGTCAGCGTGCAGCCCGACGTCCGGCCAGCCGGCGGCGGCCCCGCGGATCTGTTCGGTCAGGCGGGCCAGCCGCGCGTTCTCCGTGTCGGCTTCAGCGACCACCGCGGCCAACGCGGCCGCGGCGGCGGCGATCGCGGGCACGTTCTCGAAGCCGGGTGAGCGCCCTGACTCCCGTTCCCCGGACGGCAGCGGCGAACGCCACCGCGCCGAACGGCGCACCGCCAACACCCCCACACCCGGTGGCCCGCCCCACTTGTGCGCGGACGCACAGAGCGCGCCCCACCCCGCGGGCACCGGCAATCGGCCCACCGTCTGCGCGGCGTCCACCAGCAACGGCACCCCGACCGCGGCTGCGGCTGCCGCCACCTCGGCCACCGGTTGCACGGTGCCCACCTCGTGGTTGGCGGTTTGCAGGCAGGCCAGCGCGGTGTCCGGGTGCAACGCGGCGGCGAACGCGGCCGGGTCCACCCGCCCGGCGCGGTCCACCTCGACCAGGTCCACCGTGCCGCCGTTGGCCTCGTGCCATTGCGCGGTGTGCAGCACTGCGGAGTGCTCCACCGCCGAGGCCACCAGGTGCCGGCCGGTGCGGGCCCGCCCCCGCAGGCAGCCCGCCATGCCGATGCCGATCGCCGCGGTGCCGGAGGTGGTGAAGCTCAGCTCGTTCGGCGACGCCCCGATCACGCCGGCGACGATCTCCCGCGCGGCATCCAGCCGCATGCGGGCGCGTCGGCCGTCCCGGTAGAGCCGGGCCGGGTCCGCCCAGCCCGCGTCCACCGCGGCCAGCCAGGCCTCCCGCGCCGCGGGGTGCAGGGGCTCGGTGGACGCGGCGTCGAAATAGCCGTCGGGAGGCCGGTTCACCCTGCGAACGCTAGTGCGCCGGTGCAGCAATCTCCGGTGCGGCGAGTTCCGGTTGACGTGACGACCCGATAGGTTTCGCGCGATCGCATAGGCCAAGGGCCACTGGAGCGCGCATGTTGGCGGCTACCTACCACCCCGACATTCGGTCCATCAACGATTCGCTGACGGCTTCCGCGCTGGTCGCCGCGCTCCCGCTGGCGACGCTGTTCTTCATGCTCGGTGTGCTGCGGATCACGGCGTGGATCTCCGGCCTGGCGGCGTTGGTGGTCGCCGTCGTCGTGGCGTGCGCCGGGTTCGACATGCCCCTCGACCAGGCCGCGGACGTGTCGGTGTGGGGTGCGGCCTTCGGGTTCTTCCCGATCATGTGGATCGTCATCAGCGCGATCTGGGTCTACAACATGACCGTCGAGTCGGGGCACTTCGACATCCTGCGCCGTTCGTTCGCTGCGGTCAGCGATGACATGCGGATCCAGGCGATCGTCATCGCGTTCTGTTTCGGTGCGCTGATGGAGGCACTCGCCGGGTTCGGCACTCCGGTGGCGATCAGCGCCGTCATGCTCATTGCGCTCGGTTTCCAGCCGCTCAAGGCGGCCACGCTCGCCCTGGTCGCCAACACCGCACCGGTGGCCTTCGGTGCCCTCGCGACCCCGATCGTGACGCTGTCGAAGGTCGCCAGCGGGGCCGCCGACCCGAGCAACCGCGGCACCCTCACCGAGGACCACCTCGGTGCACTCGTCGGCCGGCAGACGCCGGTGCTCGCGCTGTTCGTGCCGCTCGCCCTGGTCGTGATCGTGGACGGGAAGCGCGGGCTGCGCCAGACCTGGCTCCCGGCGCTGGTGGGCGGCGGCGTCTTCGCCGTCGCGCAATGGCTCACCTCCAACCATTTCTCGATCCAGCTCACCGACGTCGTGGCGTCGTTGGCCAGCGCGCTGGCGCTGGTTGCGCTGCTGCGGGTGTGGCGGCCGGTGGAGACCTATCGCGACCTCGCGTCCGAACCAGTGGGCGGGTCCGGGAGCGCCGCTGCGCCGGACCCGGCGCCCGGTGGCGGCGTCGCGGTGCTCACCGACTCGCGCGTCGAGGTTGCCAAGGCCTACGCGCCGTACCTGGTCATCATCGCGATCTTCAGCGTTTTCCAGATCAACGGCGTGAAGAAGGAGATGGTCAAGGAGCCGTGGACGTACCTGTTCCACTGGCCCGGGCTGGATCTGGTCAGTGCGAGCGGTAAGTCGCCGGCTCCCTTCACCTTCAACTGGCTGGCCGCGGCGGGCACGCTGACCATCATCGCCGGCCTGATCACCATGCCGATCCTCGGTATCGGTCCGGCGCGAGCGCTGCGCGCGTACGTGCGCACCTACATTCAGCTGGCGCCGGCGATCATCACCGTGATGGCCGTGCTCGGCCTGGCCTACGTGATGAACAACTCCGGGCAGACCGGGGCGCTGGGCAGCTGGATGGCCAGTGTGGGTTCCGGATTCGCGCTGCTCTCGCCCATCCTCGGTTGGCTCGGGGTCGGGGTCACCGGGTCGGACACGTCCTCGAACTCGCTGTTCGGCGCCCTGCAGGTGACGGCCGCCGGAAAGGCCGGGCTCGATCCGGCCCTGATGGCCGCGGCCAACTCCTCCGGTGGTGTGCTGGGCAAGATGGTCTCGCCGCAGAACCTCGCCATCGCGGCGGCCGCCGTCGGCATGACCGGCCGCGAGGGCGACATCTTCCGCAAGGTGATCGGCTGGAGTGTGCTGTTCCTCGCGGGCATGTGTTTGCTGGTGTATTTGCAGAGCACCAGCGCGCTGTCCTGGATGCTGCCGTAGGGACTACGTCGCCGTGGGATTCGCCACGCTTCCCACGAACAGCGGGGCCCCGGTCTTGGTGTCCACGATCTCGAACAGGAACGGCCGGTCCACCCGAAACTCGATCGGCGGAATGGTCGGGATCCGCGCGGCGGTCGCGCTGACCCCGAGTGCGGTCACCGCGGACGCGGTGGTGCCCAGCCGGTCCACGGTGATGTTCGCCTTGTGCACCGCCTGTGAGGCGAACAGCTTCTCCACCGTCGTGATCGCGGACAGGTTGGCGGCGGCCGGGTCGAAGGCGTCGGAGATACCCAGCTTCGGCAGCAGCTGCTTGAGGTTCAGGTCACTGCCGAAGTCGAAGGACGGCATGGTCACGTTGACCGCGGCGGTCCTGGTCCTTGCGGCTGCGGCCAGCACCTGAGCGGTCATCAGATCCGCCGGGGTGGCCGAACCCCTGGGCAGGATCACCCGCATGGCCAGCCGGTTGCCGAAGTACGGCAACGTAACGGCCTGCCAGGTCGATCCGGACGCGTACCCGAAATCCTCGTCCTCGCGCTTCATCATCGGCACGCTCACCTTGCCGTCGGGCGCGGAGAAGTCGGCCTTGCCGGCATCGGTGAAGGCCTTGGTCCAGCTGGCCTTCAGGTACACGGCGTTGAGCAGCACCAGCCGGGTGGCCGGATCCAACTGGTCGAGGATCGTCTTGATGCGCCCGGCGGTGTGCACGTCGGCCCAGTGGTTGATGGCATTCAAGGCAGCCTGCTGCTGGGCGAAATCGGTGGTCTGCACGGCGCTGCCGAACTGCGTGCCCAGAGTGTTGGCGAAGTCCGGCAGCATTGCGTAGCCCTGCTGGGCGAACAGCGCGTTGGCGATGGTCACCACCGGCGGTGCGGGCGGCGGGTCGGAATCCACAGACGGCGACTCTGGAGCCGTCCCTCTTGGCGCCGGCGTGACGACCGGCGGAGCGGTGGAGGTGATCAGACCCGCGGTGATTGCGTTGAATGCCTCGGCCACCCCCGCCGGGAACCCGAAGGCCTTGTCGATCTGCGCCGCGGTGTCGCCCTTCGCCCCCACCCGCAGCATGGCGAACGCGTAGCCGATACTCAGCGGGGAGAACACCAGGTTCTGATCCGGTTTCGCGGCGGCCTTCCAGAACGCCGCGGCGAACGCCTCCAGCCCGTCCACGGTGTCGCCCACCGGCGCCTTCGCCTCCGGGGAGGCGCGGTTCACACTCGGTGTGATCTCCGCTGCCGAGCTGGGACTGGATTGGGCATATGTCGGGCCGCTCGAGCCGCCGCAGGCGGTCAACGTCGCCACCAACGCCGCGCCCAGCGCCACCACGCGTGTGGTTCGCGTCCAGCCCATCGTGCGCACCTCCCGTGGGGCCCGGAGCCGCTCCGGACCTCCCTTCGTGGACGCCACTGTCCACCGTTTCGTTCACCGGCGTGCCGGCCGCCCTGGCGCCAGCGTCCCGGGTGTCCCGGAGTAGGCTGCGGGCGCAGCACGATCACGGCTGTCGGCCGGGTTCGCCCGCCGTTCATTCCGTCCGTTTTCCCGCTCGGAAAGGCCCGCGTTGCGCTCCTACGGCTCCCCGCCCGACCAGCGGCGGTCCCGCAGCCCTCGCCGGTTGATCGGCCCCGGTGTCGGACTGGCTGTTGTCCTGCTCAGCTGTACCGGCTGTGACACCGCGGACCTCCCGCGGTTGGCGTTCCCGACGCCGGCCACCAAAGAGGGCCCTCGCATGCTGCTCATCTGGCAGGGCTCCTGGCTGGCCGCGATACTCACCGGCGCGGTGGTGTGGGGCCTGATCATCTGGGCCTGCATTTTCCACCGGAAGAAGAACGACGATCACGTCCCGATCCAGAGCCGGTACAACCTGCCCATCGAGGTCCTGTACACGATCGTCCCGTTCATCATGGTCTCGGTGCTGTTCTACTTCACCGCCCGGGATGAGTCGATCCTGCTGGACAACAAGAAGACGCCCGACATGACCGTCAACGTGGTCGGGCGGCAGTGGAGCTGGACGTTCAACTACCTCGACGACAAGGTGTACGACGTCGGCGCGCCGGGGCGGAGCCTGCCGCAATTGTGGCTGCCGGTGAACAAACGGGTCCGGTTCATCCTGACCTCGCCGGATGTCATCCACTCCTTCTGGGTGCCGGCATTCTTGTTCAAGATGGACGTGTTCCCCGGTCGGCAGAACCAGTTCCAGCTGACCCCGAACAAGATCGGCGTCTACGAGGGCAAGTGCGCCGAACTGTGCGGCACCGACCACTCCCGGATGCTGTTCGTGGTGCACGTGGTCAGTGACGCCGACTTCACGGCACACATCGCGCAGCTACGCGCCAACGGTCAGGGCGGGGAGCTGCAGCGCGGCGACCTGGGCACGCCCGCGGACCGCGCGCACGCCTACACGCTGCACGACGAGAACCCGGCGCCAGAAGCTGACGAGACGACCCCGGGGAGCAAGCAGTGACGATCACCGAACCCCGTCGCGTCGCCGCGGTGCCGGCGCCCCGCAAGAAGAGCATGGGCGCCGCGATCATCGAGTGGATCACCACCACCGACCACAAGAAGATCGGCTACCTGTACCTGGTCACGTCGTTCGCGTTCTTCCTGATC
>DASXPS010000139.1 GCA_036493475.1 Sporichthyaceae bacterium
ACCCGGACTCTGCTGACCGAGCGCGCCGCCGCCGACGACGACGGAGCCGTCCGGCGCGCGACCCTGCAAGCCCTCGTCCAGGACTGGCCCGACGAGCAGACCCGGACTCTGCTGACCGAGCGCGCCGCCGCCGACAACGACGGAGCCGTCCGGCAGGCAGCGATGGATGCCCTCGCCTGGGGCTGGCCTAGCCCTGACAATTCATAGCGATCTTGTCGGGGTGCGTGGCGGGACGGAGAAAGGTGCCCCTGACCTGGGAGAATGACGGTGTCGAAGCCAACATTCTGCTGTGATCGAGGAGCACCTTTCAGGTGGATGAGCTTACCGCGTGGTCCCGGGACCTGACCGTGGAAGTAGGCGGGCATGGGGTCGTGTCGCACACCGGGTCTGCGGCGCTGCGGCTGCTGGCCGACCGGACCGGGCTGACCGGCGCGTTGTCGAAGGCGTTACGCCGCCGCGGGTTCACCCCGGTGCACGACCGCGGCCGGGTGCTGGCCGACACCGCGGTGTTGATCGCCGACGGAGGTCGGGTGCTGTCGGATCTGGCGGTGCTGCGGGATCAGGGCGAGCTGTTCGGGCCGGTGGCCTCGGACCCGACGCTGTGGCGGGCGCTGGCCGAGATCGGCCCGGACCAGCGGGAACGGGTCGCGGCGGCGCGGGCGCGGACCCGCCGGCACGTGTGGGGGTTGATCGAGGCCCGACACGGGCGGATCCCGCCCTCGCGGGTGGCCGACCGGGACCTGGGGGCGACGATCGTGATCCGCATGGACGCCACGATCCAGATCGCGCACAGTGACAAACAGCTGGCGGCGGGCACATTCAAGGGCACCTGGGGTCATCATTCGTTGACCGCCTGGTGTGACAACACCAGCGAGTCGTTGGCGTTTCGGCTGCGCCCGGGCAACGCCGGCAGCAACACCGCGGTCGATCACATCGAGGTGCTCGACGAGGCGATCGCGCAGCTCCCGACCCGGCACCGGCGGAACCTGCTGGTCACCTGCGACGGTGCGGGCGCCACCCTGGACCTGGTCCGCCACATCACCACGCTGAACGCGGCACCCGGGCGGCGGGTGCACTACTCGGTCGGGTTCGACCTCGACGCCCGCGCCCGCACCGCGATCGGTCGGCTGTCGGAGACCGACTGGGACCAGGTGCTGGATCACCGCGGCAAGCCGCGCGACCCCGACGACGCCGGCGTGGCCGAGCTGACCGGGCTGCTGCGCCGCTCCGTGGGCGGGGACCGGCTGCCCAACTGGCCGACCGACATGCGCATCATTTGCCGCCGCGAACGGCCCTCGTCCGGGGCGCAACTGTCACTGATGGAGGAAGCCGACGGCTGGCGCTACCAGCTGATCGCCACCAACACCCCGACCGGGCAAGCCCAGTTCCTCGAGGCCCGCCACCGACCGCACGCCCGCGTGGAGGACCGCATCCGCACCGGCAAGAACACCGGCATCGGCCATTTGCCCTCCACCGCGTTCGCGCTCAACCAGGCCTGGTGTGTGGCCGCGAGCATCGCCTGCGACCTGCTGTGCTGGCTGCGGCTGCTGTGCCTGGACGGCCCGCTGGCCAAGGCCGAACCCAAGACCCTGCGCTACCGGCTGCTGCACACCGCCGCCCGGCTCGTCCGCGGCCAACGGAAACGAAAGATCAAAATCCCGGACACCTGGCCCTGGGCCGGGGAACTCGAAGCCTGCTTCCTGACCATCTTCGCGTTACCACCACCGGCCTGACCCCACCGTCCCCCGACCCCGACGCAGCAGTCCCCGGCCAGTGGAACCGGCGCTCCCAGCGACACCGGGCAACCCGTGCTGGCCCTCCCACAACCACAAGATCAAAAACGGAGGTGAAGATCACGATAGCCAGGTCGGAGCTCGATCCTGCAACCCCGGTGAATGATCAAGGCTGGTGGCAACACCGAGGACAAGTGGCGATTCCTGCGAGAGGGGCTATCGAGGTTCGCCGGTCG
>DASXPS010000140.1 GCA_036493475.1 Sporichthyaceae bacterium
ACATGGCGTTGAGCAACCACCGGCCTACCTCGAAGCCGTTCCTGCCCGAGGAGGAGCGCGCCCGCGCTGCCGCCGCCGCGGCGGCCCGCAGCGCCACCCGTCGGCGCCGCCCGGCGGCCGCCGCCAAGAAGGCCGCGGACACCACCACCGAGACCACTGCAGCGACGGCCTGAGGCCAGCGGAGGACGCACGATGAGCGAACGGAAACTGAAGGTCGCGGTGGTGCAGCCCCGCCTGCAGGTCGGGGCGGTCGAGGACAACATGGTCCGCTGCGAGGGTTTGGTGCGCTCGGCGTACCGCGAGCACAACCCCGAGGTGATCCTGCTGCCGGAGAGCTTCACCTCACCGAACATGTACGGCCGGGCCATGAAGGGCGTGGCCCGACCGGTGGACGGCGCGCCGTACCACATGATGCGGGACCTGGCCCGCGAGCTCGGGTGCATCATCGGCGGCGGTTTCCAGGCCCGCCGCGGCGAGGACACCTACGGCACCTACATGCTCATCGAGCCGGACGGCTCGGCGCACCTGCACGACAAGGACATCCCGTCGCTGTGGGAGAACGCGTACTACTGCGGCGGGGACGACGACGGCATCTCCACGCTGTCCTTCGGCACCGTCGGCATGGCCTGCGGTTTCGAGTGGGACCGCAGCCGCACCGCGCGCCGCACCCGCGGCAAGGTCGTCGCGATGCTCGGTGGGTCCTGCTGGTGGTCGTTCCCGGACTGGCTGCCGGTGCGCCGCTGGTTCGCCCGCGACCACCAGTACAACATCGCGGTGGCCCGTGAGATGCCGGGCCGAATGGCCCGCGCAGTGGGTGCCCCGGCGGCCATCGCCCAGCACGTGGGCGATTACCGCTCGGCCTCGCCGTTGATGCCCGGCATCCCCTACGACACGCTCGCGGTCGGGGAGAGCCAGCTGGTAGAGCGGGACGGCACGGTGCTCGCGCGGCTCAGCTATGCCGATGGGGAGGGGCACGTCGCCGCGGAGATCACCCTCGCGCCGCCGGCCCCGTTGGACCCGATCCCGGCCGGGTTCTGGATGGCCCCACAGACCTTTGCCGTGCACGCGGTCTGGCACCTGTACAACAACTACTGCGCCGCCGAGTACAAGCTGAACAAGAAGCTCAACCGGCATGGCTGGCAGACCCTGCCCGCCACGGATCTGCCCGACCACGTACCGGGCGAGCGGGCCGAGGAGATCGCTGCCGCGACCCGCTGACCCGCCTCCACGTCCGTTGCGGCCGCGGAACTGCCCGGCCACGCGGTCTCGGGTCAGTTGCGACGCATGGCCGGATGACGGGGCGTCAGGCGGAACGGCGCAGGAACAGCTGACCGCTCAGCCACGCCGCGCGATGCAACGTGGTGTCCGACATCAGCCGGGCCAACTCGGCGAGCTCGTGCTGGACGTCGGAGGGCAGGTGGTACATCGGCGTGGGCTGGTTCATGTCTCCCCCTCGGTGATCCGGGACGTGAGTGGGGCCCACCAGGGGTTTCGGCGTCCGCGGGTCAACACTTGACCCCGGCGCAGCGAAAAGTCGCCGACGGCCTAGTGGCAGTCCACGCCGTCGTGATCCTTGTCCAGCGCGGGGTTGTAGCCGTACTCGCCCCGGGACAACGGGTCGCGGCCGGCGGACTTGATCGCGTGGCAGTCGGCGAACATGAACGGCGTCGCGGTCGGCGTTGCGGACGACGTCGCTGTCGGCGTGAGCGTCGGCGACTCTGTCGATGTCGGTTCGCCGGTCGGCTCGTCCGTGGCCTCGTCGCTCGGCGCGCTCGCGGTGGGGGACGGCGTCTGATCCGGGGTCATCGAGGGCTGCGCCGTCGGGGTGGCGTCCAACGTGGAGGCGGGCGCGGTGGTCGCCGGGGTGGTGAACTCGTTCGGGTTGGCGGAACCGTTTCGGGCGTGCGCCGCGCCGAAGGCCACCAGGACCACGACGAGCAGCACGGCGGTGCCCTGCACCGCCGGCGGGATCGCGCGTAGCTTGCGCCACACGCGGGTCAGCCTGCCGGGGCCCGTGTACATGCCGGATCCTTCCGTGCGACCGTCCGATTCACCAAGTTCGACGGCGATGCGGAGAGCCTGGTGCCACTACGTTCGGTGGATTCCACCCCGGGCCGTTCGTCCGATACAGAACTATCCACCAGCGTGATCACGCGAAGAGCACCCGGGCCAGTGAGAGAAGTCACCTATGTCGTCACGATCCCGTCGCGACGTCTTTTATACCTCCGACCTGCACATCGGCGACGCGATGGTCGCGGCGTACCGCGGGTACGCCGACAGCGCCGCGCATGACCAGGCCCTGGGGGAGACGTGGCTGCGCCAGGTCGGCGAGAACGACCAGGTGTGGATCCTCGGCGACCTCTCGCCGGTGGCCGAGCTCGGCCTGGCCTGGTTGGCCGATCTGCCCGGCGAGAAGCATTTGGTGGCGGGCAACCACGACCGGGTACATCCGGGCCGCAAGAACGGCTACCGGCAGCTGCGCCGCTACCTGGAGGTCTTCGAGTCCGTGCAGCCGTTCGCCCGGCACAAGATCGACGGGGTGACCCTGCTGCTTTCGCACTTTCCGTACGACGACGACCGTCGGCCGCAACCGCGCAACATGCAGTGGCGGCTGCCCGACCGTGGCGAGTTCCTGGCGCACGGCCATACGCACTCCAAGGAGCGGCTGACCAGTCCGCGCGAGGTGCACGTCGGGTTTGACGCGTGGCAGCGTCTGGTCGAGCGCGCCGAGGTGGCCTACCTGCTCGGGATCAGCGACTGACACCGGTGAGCGCATAACCTGGGCCCGTGTCGGAGGACTCGAGGCTTCAATGGGTGGGCTCCATGCCGGAGACCTACGACCGCGTGCTGGGTCCGGCAGTGTTCCAGCCGTTCGCGGTGGACATGGCTCGCCGGGTCGCCGGCTTCCGCCCCGCGCGGGTGCTGGAGACCGCCGCCGGCACCGGGCGGGTCACAGCGGAACTGGTCCGGGTACTGCCCCGGGCCGAGATCATCGCGACCGACCTGAACGCAGCAATGGTGGAGTACGGGACGGCGCGCGTCCCCGGTGCGCACTGGCAGCAAGCCGATGCGCAGGCCCTGCCCTTCCCCGACCACAGCTTCGATCTGATCACCTGCCAGTTCGGCGTGATGTTCCTGCCCGACAAGCCCGCCGCCTTCGCCGAGGCGCGCAGGGTGCTGCGGCCCGGCGGCCGGCTGGTGTTCAACGCCTGGGGCCCGATCGACACCCACGATTTCGGTTGGGCAGTGGTGGCCGCGGTGCGCCAGATCTTTCCGGAGGATCCACCGGTGTTCCTGGAGACGATCCCGCACGGCTACGCCGATCCCGACCGGGTGCGGGCGGACCTGACGGCGGGCGGCCTGATCTGCGAGGCCGCGGAGTCGGTGACGCTACAGGGCACGGCGGACTCCACGGCCGACGTGGCACGCGGTTTCTGCACCGGAACCCCGCTGCGGGGCGAGATCGAGGCACGGGGCGAGTTGGACAAGACCACCGCGGCGGTCGAAGCGCTGGTGGGCGCGGCTCTCGGCCCCGGCCCGGCCGTCGGCGACATGACGGCACACGTCTTCGTCGCGCACGCCCCGGCACCGTACTAGGGTTCGCCCGGGGGCCGACTCTGGCGCGAGGTGCAATGCAATGACGGTTCTCGACTCGCAGCCGCAGGTTGAGCGGTCACCCGGCTTCGACGCCGCCACGCTGTGCGAGGCGTTCCAGGTGACGGCGAGGACGTACCCGGACTCGCCGGCGCTGCGCACGGTCGGTGACACCCAGCCGTTGAGTTGGGCGCAATACGCCGAGCGCGTGGAACGGATCGCGGGCGGGCTGGCGGCTCGGGGGATCGGGCGGGGCGACACCGTCGGGCTGATGCTGGTCAATCGGCCGGAATTCCATCTGCTCGACACCGCGCTGTTGCACCTGGGCGCGACGCCGTTCTCGATCTACAACACCTCCTCGCCCGAGCAGATCGCGTACCTGTTCGCCAACGCCGAGAACCGCCTGGTGGTGACCGAGCGCCGATTCGCCGACACCATTTCCGCCGCCGGCGGCGGCCTCGATGTCGTGGTGATCGAGGATGACGGACTGCCCGACGGCAACCATCCCGATTTCGAGACCACGTGGCGAGGCGTGCAACCCGACGACATCGCGACGCTGATCTACACCTCGGGCACAACCGGCCCCTCCAAGGGCGTGCAGCTCTCGCACCGCAATCTGATGGCCACGCTGAACGGATGTGCGCAGCTACTCCCGACGCGC
>DASXPS010000141.1 GCA_036493475.1 Sporichthyaceae bacterium
CCGAGGTAGGTCAACCCATCGGACTGCGCCTGCTCGACCGCGCTGCCCTGTGCCCGGGTGGGGAACGGTGCCAGGAGCACCGCGGTGATGTCCTCGGCCAACGCCTTGGCGTCGACCGGGAAGGTCGGGGGAACGAACATGCCTCATGATTTCATGAGAACCTATCCCTGTCAGGCAAATCCGAGTATCGCTCGAACAAACTTTCGATGACCTTAACGTCCGAACAACCGAGCAAGCCGGCACGGGCCCATTCCTCCGCGACCCTCACCCGACCGCAACCGTGGCGCCCGCCCGCACCCCCTTGTCCAGGCCGCCCTGACCCGCACCCCCTACATCGCCGCCACCGACGCCGCCCACGTCAGCGGCACAACCCCCCGCCCTTCCCGGTCTCCGGATTCCAGTGCTCAGCGAACCACACCCCCTAACCGACGCGCATCTCCCGCAACACCTTGCTGAGGTCCGCACCAACGCCGGTGGACCAGTCGCCGTCCAGCGAGGAGACGCTGACCCGGTTGTTGTCCAGCGCGGTGGTGTCCGCGTCCTTACGGGTCTCGGCCGCGCACGGGTTGGGCAGCTTGCACAGGCCGACGGCGACGGCGTACTTGTCGCCGACCAGCGGTGTGTAGCCCAGGGTGATGGCATCGGCGGAGCCGACCCGGGTCAGCTGCACCCCCGTGGGTGGGACGAGCTGCAGACCAACCTTGTCGTAGACCACCGGCCAGTTGATGTTCAGCCCGCCGCCGGACAACAACGTGTGGCCCGACTCGTCCCGCTGCAGGGTCTTGATCAAATCGACGACGAAGGAGTTCGCCGCGGGCCGGGCGGCCGCCGCGCCGGTGAAGCCCCGCGTGGCATCCAGCGCGTTCCATTGCATGCTCACCGCGATCGCGGGCACGCCCTGCTCCATCGCGGTCACCGCGGCGCCGACCGTGCCGGAGTGATTGGTGACCCGCCCGACGTTGGCGCCCGGATTCATCCCGGACACCACCAGGTCCGGCGGGGAATCGGCGAAGAGCACCTTGAGGCCGAACAGCACGGCGTCCGGGGGCGAGGCGTTGGCCGGGATGGACGTGCTGACCGCGTACTCGGTGCCCTCCCCCGAGCCGCAGGTGAACGTGCTTTTCGCCGCGGTCAGCGTGCCCTTCACCGTGATCCGGGTGCCGTTACCACTCTGATCGGTCGCGGGCACCACGACGGTGACCGCGTTGCCGGCAGCGCACAGCGCATCGCGCAGTTCGGTGAGGTACCCACCGCTGGCGGTCGGACCGTCGTCGTTGGTGAGCAGGATCCGCAACGGCGCGGACGCGGTCGGCTTCGCCGCGGCCCGGTCCACGCCCACCGCGACGCCGGACACCGCGATAGCCCCCACCATCAGCGCCGCCAGCAGGTGCGGCCGTACATGACTGGTCATGACCTCGATGCTAAGTGGACCCGGCGAATGGATGCCGAGCCGGCGGTGAACTTCTCGAACCTGCCATCATCACCGGCCATGGACCTGGACCTCGGCGCGCGGTGGCACCATCAGGTGCGCAGGCCGTCGGGCTCCGGCCGCATGAGTGCCCAGCTGGGCGTCACCCGAGCGGCCGCCGGGCTGCTGACCACCGTCTGGCTGGCTGTTGTCGCGCACCAACTGACGGTTGATCAGTTCGGCCAGGTGACGCTGGTCCTCAGCCTCGGGTCACTGGTGAGCATCGGCACCGATCTGGGTATCCCGTTGGCCCTGTCGAAGGTGGCCTGCGACCACGATCGGGTCGACTCCGGAGCGGTCCGCCGGGCGGTGCTGACCCGGTTGGTGGCCGGGCTGGTGGCGGGCCTGGTGCTGATCGCGCTCTGGGTCAACTCGGCGCAGGCCGATCGGTGGTGGATGGCCGGGCTGTACTCGATCTCGGTCGCGGTCACGCCGCTGGGTGGCTCGTTCCTGGCACTGCTGCGCGGGCGGGCCATCGGCATCGTCGAGGCCGCGTACAACGTGCTCTCCAAGCTGGCGCTGCTGGTTGTGGGCGCGGCGACGCTGGCCGCGGGCTGGAAGCCGTCCGGGGTGATTGCGGCGTTCGTGCTGGTCGACGTCGTCTCGTCGCTGGCGTTGCCGGTGCTGGTCAAGCCGCGGCTGACGCTGACCCCGGACCCGGATCCGTTACAGCGCGCGGAACTGCGGCTGCGGGCCACGCTGCCGCTGGCCGCGGCGGGCATCATCGGCAGCGCCTACGAGCGGGTCGACATCTGGCTGCTGGCAATGCTGAAGGGCAGCGGGTCGGTGGCGATCTACGTCGCGGCGTACAAGTTCTACGACACCGTGCTGCTGCCGGCCATGGCGATGGCCTCGGCCGCGGTCGCCGCGGTGGGTTCGGACCTGGCCGGCAACGCCCGCCCGGTGGCCCGACGACTGGCGCTGCGCGCGACGGCCGTGGCCGCCCCGATCGCGCTGGTCGTGGCGCTGCTCTCGCCCCGACTGCTGCGCGCGGCATTCGGCGACCACTACGGGTCGGCCAGCACCGCAGTTAACATCCTCATGCTGGCCAGCCTGCCCGGCGCGGCGCTCAGCGTGATCACCCCGATCGCTCTGCTCTGCCGGCGCGATTACATTGCCCGGCTGACCCTGGCCGGGCTGGCCGGGAACGTCATCGCCAATCTGGCGCTGGTGCCTGCGGTTGGCATCAAGGGTGCGGCCATGGCCTTCTTGATCACCGACGTCGCGCTGCTGGCCGCCTTCTACACCGCGCTGCCGACGGCCGCGCCGGCCATGTCCGGACCGGCGCCGGCGCCCAGCACGCCGTAACGGAAGATATGCGGGTGACCGATCGCCCGCTGACCCTGATGGCCGTGCACGCCCACCCCGACGACGAGGCCAGCAGTACCGGTGGCATGTTCGCGCGCAGTGCCGGCGAGGGCATCCGAACCGTCCTCGTCACCTGCACCGACGGCCGATGCGGCGACATGCCCGATGGCGTCAAGCCGGGCGAGCCGGGACACGACCCGGACGCGGTGGTGGCACTGCGCCAGGCCGAGCTCGAGGAGAGCTGCGCGATCCTCGGCGTCGACGACGTGGAACTGCTCGGCTACCACGACTCCGGGATGATGGGGTGGGACGCCAACAGCGCGGCCGGTGCGTTCTGGGCCGCCCCGGTGGATGACGCGGCGGCGCGGTTGGCCGCGCTGATGCTGCGCTACCGACCCGATGTCGTCATCACCTACGACGAGAACGGGTTCTACGGACACCCCGATCACATTCAGGCGCACCGCATCACCATGGCGGCCGTCGACCGGCTCGCACCCGAGGTCGCGCCGGCCAAGGTGTACTGGACCACCGTCCCGCAGGAGTGGATGGCGGAGTTCGCCGCGCGGATGCGGGAGAACGGCGCCGACTGGGACGCCGACGGTGACCTGCCGCCGCTGGGCCTGCCCGCCGCCGAGATCACCACGTGGATCGACAACCGTGAGTTCGCCGAGCGCAAGTACCGGGCACTCGCCGCACACGCCAGCCAGCCGGACAATCAGTTCTTCCTGCGCCTCGAGCTGCCGCTGTTCACCGAGATGATGGGGATCGAGACGTTCCTGCGGGTGCGCGACACAACGAACCAGCCGGCCGGGCGGGAGACGGATCTGTTCGCCGGCCTTCGGTGAGTTCACTGCTTGCGGCCGAGGAGATGGAAGATCCGACTGAGTTGGCGGTAGGGGTCGCGGCGGCCGGCTTCGAGTTCGACGGCGGCCGCGGCTTGGATCTGCGCTGAGTCGCTCGGGTCCACCGGCACTCCGCCCAGGTCGAGCCAGTCGACGAAGTGCCATACCCCGTACCAGCGCAGCGGTTGCACGCCGCGGGCCCGCAGTTGCTCGCTGAGTTCCGCCACTGTGTCGGCGCGTGTCGGCAACCCGAGCACGCCGATCTCGCTGCGGGCGTCGAAGGCAGCCAGTGCGTCCGCCCAGCGGCGCTCCAGCGCGGGGCGCACCGCCGCGGCGTCGGCATTGCCGGCCAGGATCGAGACCAGGCCGCCCGGGGCGGCGCAGCGGCAGAGCTGGTCCATCACCGGCGCCGGGTCTTCCAGATATCCGAGCACGCCGTGGCACAGCACGGCGGCGAAGCGCTGACTGTTCACCGCCTCGTCCGCGTGCGCGCCCTCGGCCTCGATGAGGGTCAGGCGGGACTGCGCGTCCTCGGGCAGTCGTCGCAGTCGTTCGCGGGCCTTGTCCAGCATCGCCGCGGACGGGTCGAGCAGCGTGACGCGGTACCCGAGGGTGGCCAACGGAAAGGACTGGTGGCCCGCGCCGCCACCGACGTCGAGCACGGCCGCCGGCGGTGGCGGCAGGTGTTCCAGCAGTTGCTGGTGCATGACGTAGGTGCGCACCAGTCCCTTCGCCGTCGCGTACGCGCCATCGGCGAATTGGCATGCCAGGTCGGCCCAGGTGTCGATACGGACTAAACCTCGCGGCGCAGGAAGAACACCAGCGGATCGGCGGTGCCACGTAGGTCCATGGCGCCGAGCACGGTGTTCTCGTCGACCTTGCGGAACACGTCGTGGATCGGCAGCTGGTCGTAACACATGGTCGCGGTCAGCACGCCGCGGTAGGAGAGCATGCGCAGCCGTGCTTTCGGCGCCCGGGTGCGCAGCGCCGGGGCCAACGACCGGACCACCCGCTGCAGCGTGGGATTGTTCAGCAGGGCGCGGAACCGCAGCAACGTCGGCACCGGGAGGAATCCCGGGTTCAGGCTGTACCGGCCACCGTCGCGTCCGTCCATCACCAGCGGGTGGACGTCATCCGCGGCGTCGAAGCGCTTTCCGTGCCAGCCCATGGGTCCGAGCAGGCCGTTCATCGGGTGGCCGGTGGGGATCTCGCCGCCGGCCCACTCCCCGAGCATCTCCTCGATGCTCACCGCGGGCAGCGAGTCGAAGAACAGCAGAGCCTGTGTGGTGGTGGCACCGTGCTCGAGGTCGCGCAGGGTGTCGGCGGGGGAGATCGTCGTCATTACAGCTCCGTCCATCCACCGGTGGTGCCTTGCAGAATGCCATACCCGCTTCCTCTGGCCGGGGCACCGGGAAATGGGCTAGAACGGTGCCGACCACAGTTGCTCAAGGAGGCCCCACGCATGAAGCTCGCTCTCTACTTGCCGAACTTCCGCACCAAGGTGACCCTCAAGGAGCTCGAGGACCTGACCGCGCTCGCGGAGGAACTCGATTTCGATTCCGTGTGGACGCTGGACCGGATCGTCGTTCCCGAGGCGTCCGACCGCATGGAGCTGCAGCACTCCTTCGGCATGATGACCGAGTTCCCCAAGGGCATGCCGGTGGCCTCCCGCGGCGAGTGGTTCCAGGGGGCGCCGCTGATCCCGTGGCTCGCCGCCAAGACGTCCAAGGTTCGGATCGGCATGAGCATCATCGACACGCCCTACCGGGCGCCCGGCGTGCTCGCCACCGAGCTGGCCACCATCGACCATCTGGCCAACGGCCGGCTGAACGTGGGCGTGGGCTCGGGCTGGATGCCCGAGGAATTCGCGGCCGCCAGCGCCTCGCACATCTTCCCGCGCCGGCATGCGCACCTGCGGGAGACCATCGAGATCATGCAGGGCGTGTGGAGCAACGAGCTGTTCGAGTACCACGGTGAGTTCGCCGACTTCGGCCTGTGCGGGTTCGGCCACAAGCCCCTGCAGAAGCCCGGCCCGCCGATCTACTTCAGTGGTCTGAAGGACGCGAAGCGTTCGGCGAAGCGCATCGCCAAGTACGGTCTGCAGGGCTGGATCGGCATCCAGGACACCCCGGATCAGATCAAGGCCTGGAAGTCCGAGATCACCCAGGAGCTCGGCGAGCTCGGCCATCCGCTGCCGGACAACTTCGACATGGTCAGCATGATCTGGTTCGTGATCACCGACGTCGAGATGGACCAGAGCGACGCCGGCAAGGGCACCAACCTGCTGGTGGGCACCGTCGGTCAGATCACCGACCGGCTCAAGGCGTACCACGAGGCCGGTCTGGACATGCCGCTGCTCTGGCCGCCGTTCAACGACGTGCCGACCGAGAAGACCATCGCGGACATCCGCGTCCTCGCCGAGGAGATTTTGCCCAAGGTCAACGCGGGCTGAAGCGCTGCCGGTTATCGGGCCCCGGACCGCGCCGGCGGCCGGGGGCCTTTCCATCGCTGCGCCCAGGCGTTCAGCGGCCCGATGGCCTCGGCCAGCTCCGCGCCGATCGGGGTCAGCCGGTAGCCCGTCGTGTCCTGCGCCAGCAGCCCTTCGGCGACGAGCTCCACCAGCCGGGTGCGCAGCACCGAGGATGACATCCCGTCACATCGCGCCTGGAGTTCGCGGAAGCCGAGCCGGCCGTCGTGCAACTCCCACAGCACCCGCAACGTCCAGCGCCGACCGAGCAGGTCGAGGGCAGCCATGATCGGCCGGCCGGTGGAGGACCCGCGGACCGCATTGGCTGCGCCCAGTTGCGCTTCGATATTCGAAACACTACCGTGTCGCCATGAACGCTTCTGTTTTCGAAGCACCGCGGATTAATTTGGCTGCCGAGGCGCTGCCTGCGATGGGACCGCCGATTTCCCTGTTCAAGCTGTTCGCCCGCAATCGGCCGATGGCCGAGGCGATGACCGGGTGGGGCCGCTACGAGCTGAGCCGCGACCTCTCGCTGTCCATGCGGCAACGGGAAATCGTGATTGACCGGGTTACGGCCCGCTGCGGCGCCGAGTACGAGTGGGGTGTGCACATCGCGTTCTTCGCGCAGCGCGTGGGGCTGACCGATGCGCAGATCACCTCGCTGACCTCGGGCACGCCCGGCGATCCCTGTTGGCCGGCTGATGAGCGGGCACTGCTGCGCGCCGTCGACGAACTGCACGACTTCCATGACGTCACGGACTCCACCTGGGCCCTCCTCGACCTCACCGACGAGCAGCGTCTCGATCTGCTCATGCTCGCCGGGTGGTACCACGCCATCGCCTACGTCGCCCGCGCCGCTCGGGTGCCGCTGGAACCCGACGCGCCGCGGTTCGCCGACTATCGGTGCTGACCGCCGGGCGGGCCCAATCGCCCGGCCCCTAGGCTGGGACGCGACCGGCCTGCGCAACGATCACCCGGCGCCGCGGGCGAGCACTAACTGATGGAGCGTCAGCCCTGAGCGCACCCACTGCTGATTGGACCGAGCCGGGGGCGCACCCGGTGGCGCCGGGAGTCCATCGAATCCCGCTGCCCATGCCCAACGACGGGCTGCGCGCCGTCAACGTGTACGCGATCGACGGTGGCGCCGAGGGCGGGTGCGTGCTGATCGACGGCGGCTGGGCGGTGGCCGAGGCGCAGGAGGCGCTGGAGGCGGCGCTCGACGGCATCGGCTACGCGCTGTCGGACATCCGGCGCATCCTCGTCACGCACGCGCATCGCGATCACTACACGCTCGGGGTGACGCTGCAGCGCACCCTCGGCACCCGGTTGGCAATCGGTATCGGCGAGCGCGAGAACGTCGAGGTGGCCATGGTGGACGCCAACAGCTCGTCGGCCCGGGTGCTGCCCAGCCTCGGCGCCGCACATCTGAGTGCAGCCTGGGACAGCCTGTACAGCCAGGAGGACCGGGAACGTTCGTCCGCCTCGTTCGGGTTGCCGGACGAGTGGTTGGCCGACGGGCAGGTATTGGACGCGGGCACCCGCACGCTGACCGCGATTCAGACACCCGGCCACACCCACGGGCACCTGGTCTACCTGGACCCCACGGCGTCCGTGTTGTTCACCGGCGACCATGTACTGCCGCACATCACCCCGTCCGTCGGCTTCGAGTCTGCGCGGGTGGACAACCCGCTGGGCGACTTCCTGCGCTCGCTGCATCTGCTGCTGACCCACCCGGACGCGGTGATGATGCCTGCGCACGGCGCGCCCGCGGACAGCGTGCACAAGCGGGTGCACGAACTGATTGCCCATCACGATAAGCGGCTGGCCGACACCCTGGCCGCGGCCCAAGCGGGCGCGGGCACGGCCTACGAGGCGGCGCGCCGGCTGGGCTGGACGCGGCGGGACACACCGTTCGACAAGCTCGACCCGTTCAACCAGATCCTGGCCATCGGCGAGACCAACGCCCACCTCGTGGTGCTGAGCGAACGCGGGCATCTCCTTCGCTCGGTGGACGGCAACGGGCTGATCACCTACGAGCCGGTGCCGCCGCGCCAGCGGAATCCGTGAAGGCGGCGACGCCGCGCTCGACGGTGTCGGCCCAGCCCTGCTCCTGCGCCGATGCGTAGGTGTCGTGCCAGTTCCACCACTGGTACGCGGGGGTCTGCGGGTACCCGTCCGGGGAGTCCTCCCAGTCCTCCTGGCGACCCAGCGCGGTGATGTCCAGATAGCTCCAGGTGTTGCCCAACGCCTCGTCGCCACGGTTGTTGATGAAGTAGGTGCGGAACACCCGGTCATCGGAGTGGATGAAGGCGTTGGTGCCGTGCCATGCCTCGACGCCGAAGTCGAGGTCGAAGTTGTCGGTGAGGGTGTACCAGGGCATGGACCAGCCCATGCGTTGTTTCAGGCCCGCGATCTCAACCTGACCGGCCCGGGAGACGAAGACGAGGGTGGTGTCGCGGGCGTTGAGGTGTGCCAGGTGCCCGGTGTGGTCGGCGATCATCGAGCAGCCGCGGCAGGCGTGCTCGGGCCAGCCGTGCACGTCTGGCTCGAAGAAGGCCCGGTAGACGATCAGCTGGCGGCGACCCGCGAACAGGTCCCGCAGCCCGACCGGCCCGTCCGGGCCGAGGAACGTGTACTCGGTGTCGACGGCCATCCACGGCATGCGGCGGCGCTGCGCGGCCAGCGCGTCGCGGGCCCGGGTCAGGCTCTTCTCCTGGACCAGCAGGCGGTCCCGGGCGTCTTCCCACTGCGCGCGGTCAACGATCGTTGGGGTGTCCATGATGATCTCCTTCCGTCAGAACGTCTCGACGAAACAGACACCGCGGCGGATCGAAATTGGGCGCGGGGCCTGCGCCCAGTTTCGGCGTCCCGCGGTGTCCGTACGGTGGAGGAGCGGTGATGGCGAGCGAACTGATCACGAAAGCGCGGGCGGGTGACACCGACGCCTTCCAGCAACTGGTGGCGCCCTACCGGCGGGAACTGCACGTGCACTGCTACCGGATGCTCGGTTCCTTCCACGACGCCGAGGACGCGGTGCAGGACACGCTGCTCGCGGCCTGGCAGCACCTCGCCGAGTTCGAGGCTCGCGCCTCGGTGCGCACCTGGCTGTACCGGATCGCCACCAACCGATGCCTCAACGCGCTGCGCGCGGCGCGGCGACGACCCGAGACGGAGTGGACCGTGCCCGGAGTGCACCCGCCCCAGCCCAGTGGCCTGGACGAGGTCGTCTGGCTCGAGCCGTATCCCGACGCGTTGCTGTCCGACCGCATCGAGCCCGGGCCGGAGGCACGCTACGAACAGAGCGAGGCTATTTCGTTGGCCTTCATCACCGCCCTGCAACTGCTGCCGGCGCGGCAGCGGGCCGTGCTGATCCTGCGTGACGTGTTGGGCTACCACGCCGACGAGGTCGCGGACCTGCTCGGGACCAGCACCGAGTCGGTGACCAGCGCACTCAAACGCGCGCGGGCCACGCTGAGCCGTCATTCCCACGATCCGGGCGAGCCGGCGCCCGCCCCCGAATCACCCGCCGAGGCGGCTTTGGTCGCGGCGTTCGTGGCGGCGTATCAGTCCAGTGACATCGCCGGTCTGGTGGCGCTGATGACCGATGACGTGCGGGTGTCCATGCCGCCGATGCCATTCGTGTATTCCGGGCGCGATCTCGCGGGTCGGTTCTTCGCGGCGCTGGCCGCCGGCGGCCGCGTGTACCACCTGGTGCCGACGCGGGCCAACGGACAACTCGCGTTCGGTGCCTACCTGCAGAGCCCCACCGGCGGCATCCGGCACGGTGCCGGGCTACTGGTGCTCACGGTCACCGGGGACCGCATCGCCGCGCTCACCCGCTTCGAATCCGGCATGCTCGACGCCTTCGGATTGCCACGCGCGCTGCCGTGCTGAGGACTACGCACCGTGCACCCGAACCGGTCACTGCACCCTGAGCACCAGCACCGCCATCAACCGGTCGGCCTCGGCACCCGGATCGCTGGTGAGACCGGTGTGCACCGGCCCGGGTTGGACCACGGTGCTGCGCGGCGCGGTGAGCCAGCGGAAGCGGCGCAGCAGGTCCTCGCCGGCGGCGGGGCCCTCCCCCGCGCAGGTGTGCGTCGCCGCCTCCAACCCGCGCAGCACCGCCGCGGTATCCGCGGACGGGTCGAGGGCAAGCAGCCGATCGACGTCGAGGTGCACCCGAGCCCCGAGGTAGTCCAATGCCTTGCAGTACAGCAAAAGGCCCGCGTTCATCCGTTCCCCGCGTTCCACCCGCGGCACCACCTGCAGGGTTGCGTACTCGAAGACGTGTCGTTGCGGCACAGTCACCGGCGACGCCCCCTCAGCCAGGCCGGGCGCGCGCGGGTGGGCACGGCGGTCTTATCCGGGACGGGCGCCCGGGCGGCGCAGGCCGCGAGCGCCGGCAACCAGTCGGCCTCGGCAGCCAGCCGCGCCCGCAGTCGGGCCACGTACGCGGCGCGCACCTGCGCGGCAGAATCGAAGCCGGGCTCGTCGACCAACCACAGGTCAGGAACATCCGCGACGGCGGCCGTCAGCGTCTCGTCGGTGACCAACCGGGCGAGGTCGGTCGAAGCCGCCGTCACGTCCGGCGAGTAGCGGATCAGCGCGTGCTGCTCGGCGTCGTACGGGCGGGCGACCGAGGCCTCGGCCCGGCTCCATTCGTGGTGAAACACCAACGCCGCGCCGTGATCGATCAGCACCAGATGACCGTGCCAGTGCAGCATGTTCGGGTTGCGCCAGGACCGGTCCATGTTCTGCACCAGGGCGTCAAACCACAGCACCCGTCCGGACAGTGCCGGGTCGCCCTCGAACACAGCCGGGTCGAAATCCAGCGAGCCGGGCAGAAAGTCGATGCCGAGGTTCAGCCCGGCGCTGCGGCGCAGCAGATCCTGCACTTCCTCGTCGGGCTCGGCGGGCGCCAGCAGCGGATCGAGGTCGACGAGGCCGAGGTCGGGCACCGGCAGGCCGAGCGCTCGGGCCAGGCCCGTGCAGATCACCTCGGCGATCAGCACCTTACGGCCCTGCCCGGCGCCGTGGAACTTCACCACGTACGTACCGAGGTCATCGGTCTCCATCAACCCCGGCAGCGATCCGCCCTCCCGCAGCGGCGTGATGTAGCGCGTGGCCGTCAGCACGGGGAGCACGATGCTGAAGCCTAGTCGGGGCAGGGTAAGCGTGGCGTGCCGGTGGCGCGGGTGGTGGCAGTGACCGAGCCGCCGTCGACCGACGGCTCGGTGACGCTGTTGGCCCCGCCTGGCGCAGCCACGTGTCGAGACCGTTATCTAACATGGTGAAGTGAGCGCGCCGGTAACACCTGTCCCTCCGGCCGGTTGGCTTCGTCAGCTCTGGGCTTGCCTGCGGCCCTACCGTCGTGACGTCCTGCTGGCATTCGGCGCCGCCGTGCTCGGCAGCGTGGGTCAGGCCGCGGTCCCGCTGATCATCCGTCAGATCGTGGACGGAGTGATCGTCGCGCGCAGTTCGCCGCTCTGGCCGTGGCTGGGCGCGCTGGTCGTGCTGGCGGTGGTGTCGTTCGGGTTGGCCTTCGTCCGGCGCTACCGGGGTGGTCGGGTCGGTTTCGCCGTGCAGAACGACCTGCGCAACCGGATCCAGGCGCATCTGCAGTCGCTGGACCTGGCGACGCTGGACGCCATGTCGACCGGCCAGGTGGTGGCCCGCGCGGGGTCGGACTGCGCCCTGGTGCAATCGCTGCTGAACTTCCTCCCGCTGCTGTCCGGGAACGTCGTGGCGATGGTGGTGTCGCTGGGCGTGATGATCTACCTCTCGCCGCTGCTGGCAGCGGTCAGCGTGGGCGTGCTGCCCGGGCTCTTCGTGGTGACCTACCGGATGCGCCGGCGGATCGCGCCGGCCACCTGGGATGCCCAGCAGCGCCAGGGCGAGCTCATCGACATCGTGGTCGAGGACGTCAACGGCGTCCGCGTGGTGAAGGCCTTCAGCCAGGAGGCCCGGGAGATCGAGCGGGTCGCGGCGGCGGCCGGAACCCTGTACGGATCCCGGATGCGGCTGGTCCGACTGCAGTCGCGCTACCAGCCGCTGCTGGAGACCATCCCATCCCTGGCGCAGGTGGCGATCCTGGCGCTGGGCGGGTGGTTGGCACTGCACCACCGCATCAGCCTGGGTACGTTCCTGGCCTTCTCCAGCTACATCGGGCAGTTCGTGCAGCCGGCCCGGCAGCTGGCCAGCGTGCTCACCATCGCGCAGCACGCGCGCGCCGGCCTGGAGCGGATCATGCAGCTGCTCGACCTGGTGCCGAATGTCAGCGACGCGCCGGACGCGGTGGAGCCGGCCGGGCTGCACGGTGAGATCACGTTCGCCGACGTGCACTTCGGCTACGGACCCGAGCGGCCGGTGCTGCGGGGTTTCGACCTACACATCTCCCCCGGCGAACGGGTGGCGCTGGTCGGGGCCGGCGGCAGCGGCAAATCCACCGCCGCGGCGCTGGTTTCCCGCCTGCATGACCCGGACTCCGGCCGGGTGCTGATCGACGGCCACGACGTGCGGGAGCTGCGGCTGCACTGGTTGCGCCGCCGGGTCGGCGTCGCCTTCGAGGACAGCTTCTTGTTCTCCGACACCGTCGAGTCCAACATCGCCTACGGTCGGCCGGGCGCCTCGGTGGCCGAGATCGAGGCCGCGGCACGGGCCGCAGCGGCGGATGAGTTCATCCGCGAGCTGCCCGACGGGTACCACACCCGGGTCGGCGAACGGGGGCTGACCCTGTCCGGTGGACAACGCCAACGAATCGCGCTGGCCCGGGCGATCCTGGCCGACCCAGCGGTGCTCATCCTCGACGACGCCACCAGCGCGGTGGATTCCCGAACCGAACAGGCGATCCACGACGAGCTGCGCAGCGTGCTGGCCGGCCGGACCACGATCCTGATCGCGCACCGCCTGTCGACGCTGGGCTTGGCCGACCGCATCGTGGTCGTCGAGGACGGGCGGGTCGTGGAGGACGGGACCCACGAAGACCTCACCGCAAGCAGTGCACGTTACCGCTCGCTGCTGTCCGGCCTGGACGGTGAGGGAGCGTCACCACGTCCGACCGCCGGGCCGGCAGCGACCACCGGCGTGACCGCCGCGGCGTGGCGAGTGCCGCGACAGACCGCCGGTGCGGAGTCCGCGTCCCACGGTGCGACCGGGCGCGGCGGCCGTACCCTGGCCGCCACCCCCGAACTACTCGCCCGGGTCCGCGCGCTACCGCCGATCCGCGATCTACCCACGGCCGACGTGGCGGCCGAAGCACGACCGAGGAACGGGTTCAGTCTGCTGCACTTGCTGTCCGGCTTCCGGCGGCCGCTGTTGATCGGACTCGCGCTGATCGTGGGCGATGCCCTGGCCGGGGTGGCCACCCCAATCCTGATCAAGACCGGCATCGACCACGGCGTGGCCCGGGCCTCGACCACGGCGCTGTTCGCCGCCGCCGGACTGCTGTTGCTGATCACCCTGGCCGACCTGTTCGTCCAGTCCGCCGAGACCTTCGTGACCGGCCGCACGGCCGAACGGGTCATGCTTGCGCTGCGGATCCGGATCTGGGCGCAACTGCAACGGCTGTCGCTGGACTACTACGAGCACGAGATGACCGGGCGAATCATGACCCGGATGACCACCGACGTCGACCAGTTCGAATCGCTGATCGAGAACGGCCTGGTCTCCGCGCTGGTCTCGTTCGTCACGTTCCTCGGTGTGGGCGTCGCGCTGCTGGTCATCAACCCGGAGCTGGGCGGGTGGACGCTGACCGTGGTCATCCCACTGGTCCTCGCCACCGTGGCGTTCCGGCGACGCGCCACCGCGCTCTACGAGCAGTCCCGCGATCGCATTGCCGTGGTCAACGCCGAATTCCAGGAGAGCCTGTCCGGGGTGCGTGAGGCCCAGGCATTCGCCCACGAGGCCGCGACCGCCGAGCACTTCCAATTCCTGGGCAGGCACTACCTGCAATCCCGGATGGCCGCGCAACGCCTCGTCGCGCTGTACTTCCCGTTCGTGCAACTACTGTCCTCGGTTGCCGACGCGATCGTGTTGGGCGTCGGCGCCCACCTCATCGGCTCCGGCCGGCTGACCACCGGCGCCCTGATGGCCTTCATCCTCTACATCGACATGTTCTTCTCCCCGATCCAGGCGCTGTCCCAGGTCTTCGACTCCTGGCAGCAGAGCCGGGTGTCGATATCCCGGATCACCGATCTGATGGGCCTTCACACCCTTACTCCCGACCCGGATCACCCGGTGGCACCCGGCCGGCTGACCGGCCGGATCGCCGCGAGCGAGGTGCGCTTCTCCTACCCGTTGCCCCAGCTCGCCCGCGAGGAGCAGCGGCGCGGTCCGGCCGACGCGCGACTTCCCGAGTCGTCACCGCGGGCCAAGCTGCCCGAGGCGTTACGTGGGGTCGAGCTGCACCTGGCGGCCGGCGAGACCCTGGCTCTGGTTGGCGAAACCGGGGCGGGCAAGTCGACGGTGATGAAGCTGCTGGCCCGCTTCTACGACCCGGACACCGGGCGGATCAGCGTCGACGGCGTGGACCTGCGCGCCATGGACCTTCACGCCTTCCGCACCCAACTGGGTTACGTCCCGCAGGAAGCGTTCCTGTTCGCCACCACGATTCGCGACAACATCGCCTACGGCCGACCCGAGGCATCCGATGCCGAGGTCGAGGCCGCAGCCCGGGCCACCGGCGCCCACGACTTCATTGGCGCCCATCCCGGCGGCTATCACGCCGAGGTGGGCAGGCACGGCCGCTCCCTGTCGTCGGGGCAACGTCAGCTGATCGCCCTCGCGCGGGCCGAATTGATGGATCCGGCGGTGCTCCTGCTCGACGAGGCCACCTCGAACCTCGACCTGGCGACCGAGGCCCTGGTCACCGCGGCCATGCATCGCGTCGCCCGCGCCCGCACCACGGTGATCATCGCTCACCGACTGCAGACCGCCCGGACCGCCGACCGGATCGCGGTGCTCAGCGCCGGCCGGGTCGTGGAGCTCGGCACCCATGCCGAGCTGCTCGCCGCCGGGGGCAGCTACGCGGCCATGTGGCAGGCATTCGAAGAGCTCGCCGCGTAGTCCCCCGGGCATCGTCGAGGTGCGGCTCCGGCAGACTTTGCTTGCGCTGTGGTGCATGATCACGGCAACGTCATCCCCGGGATGTCCCGGAGCGGGAGGTTGGCGGTGATCGGGCGGCTGCGTCGGCGGCGATCGGACTGGGTCCGGTACGGCGTTCTTGTGGTGCTGGGCGTCGTCGCGTTGCTGTGCCGGGTCGACTCCCACTCCACACACACAGACCCCGCCAGTCCCGACCGGCACACGCCCACGTCGGCCTGGACGCAGCTCCCGAGCGCCGACGACAACTGCAACGACGCGCTGACCGGCCCGGCGGGCAACGCCATGCGGATTCTGATCTCCAGCGGCACCGGGCCCGACGAATGTGCGGGCGGCGAGATGTGGTCACCTACCCAGGAGGCAGCGGCTATCAACCCCGGGCTCGGGAAGCCCGGCGGCTAGGCCGGTCGATCGGCAGCCCACGCTCCAACATCCCGAAAGCGTCCGCGAGCAGAACCGCGATCTCGGTGCCGCCGTTTGGGCGGCCAACCCCTCAAGGTGGCCGTCACAGGATCATGAACCCGCCGTCCACCGGCAAGGTGACGCCGGTGACGTAACGGGCCTCCGCCGAGCACAGCCACACGATCGCGTTGCTGATGTCCACTGCCTCGAGTAGCTCGACCGGCATCGCGTGCGCCAGTTTGGACAGCTCAACCGGGTGCTCCTCGACGAGCGCGCCGAACTCGGGGTTGACGATCATCGGGGTGTTGACCGCACCGGGGTGCACGCTGTTCACCCGGATGCTGTGCGGCGCCAGCATGGAGGCGTAGGACCGCATGAGGCCGACCACGCCGTGCTTGGCCGCCACGTAGCCCATCAACCCGGCGTTGCCCGCAATGTTCAGCCGCCCGCTCAGTCCGGCCACCGAGCTGGTCAGCACGATGCTGCCGCCCTCGCCGTGGGCCAGCAGATGGGGGATCGCTGCCTCAATGGTGTTGTAGACGCCGGAGAGGTTGATGTCGACCACATCGGAGAACTCCGAGGCGTGCCCGGCGCTGGCGCCGAAACCCGGACAGATGCCGGCGTTGGCCAGCACGATGTCCAACCGACCCAGCTCGGCCACGCCGGTTTCCAGCACACTGCGCAACGCCCCGGGGTCGCGGACGTCGGCCTCGGCCGTCACGATGCGCGCGTCGCGTTCCTCGACGAGTTTCACCGTCTCGGCCATGTCGTCCGGGGTGGACATCGCGTACCCCACCGAGTCGAGCTGGCGGCAGACGTCGACGCCGACGATCGAGGCACCCTCCTCCGCGAGCCGGAGCGCGTGCGAGCGGCCCTGCCCGCGGGCGATGCCGGTGATGAAAGCAACCTTGCCGGTCAGACGGCCCATCGGAATCTCCTCGGGTGCAAGTAGGTTCGCTCGAGGTGATCGAACTCCTTGAGTGGTCGACCGCGCAAGGCGTCTGCAAAACCGGCCTGGTCTGTGCAGTAGAGGCGTCGCCGGCGCGCACCGCAAGCGGACCCCGCGGTCAATGGCTTGCAGCCCTTGTCAGAGCGGCACCGTGAGCAGGTCGTCGAGCCCAGCGCGGGCCTGCCCGGTCAGCTCGGCCTGACGGACCGTCACGTCGCCTCGGTGGTAATGGGTGCCCGAGCCCGTTTCGGTCGCCTACGTCGCGTTGCCGAGCAGCGGACGCTTGAACGGGAACAGCGGGAAGATGTCCTTCTTCAGCGTCTCGTTGACCACCTCCGCCATCACGATGTACCAGGCCATGGCGGCGAGGAGCATCTCGAAGTAGCCCCCGAGGTGCTTGATGCCCACGGAGCCGGCGCCGTTCCCGATGTCCTCGAGGATGATGGCGATGTCGAAGACGATGAACGTCAAGAAGACCGTCCAGTTGGTCCCCAGCGTGGCCACGGTGAAGATGAGGGTGATCACCGTCCACATACACAGGAAGGTCGTCACCGCCTGCGGCGCGGCCGTCCCGGCGTGCGGCACGACATAGGTGATCAGGCCGACGAAGCTGAACCAGAATGCCCCGTACGAGGTCATGAAGGCCGCCGGGAACAGATCCCCGCGCCGCAGCGCGAAGAGTCCGGCGACGAACTGGGTCAGCCCGCCGTAAACCGCGGCCAGCGCCAGGACCAGGACCTCACCCTTCGGATTGAGTAGGCCGCTGGTGTACAGCCCCAGGGTGAAGGTGGTCAGCGCGAAGCCGCCCACCCCGACGGGAACGGCGTTGCAGATGAACTGGTGCGACGCCGCTTGTCCGGACGCCGCCTCGGCCTGCGGCGGCGCAGCGGAACCCGTCACGTTGCGCTGATGAATGACTTCTGCCACTGGATCACCTTCCGATGAGTTGATGCCCGGGACCGATTAGCAGCTGATCACTGGAGCATTTGCGTTGTTCCGCTGCTGGCGTAAAACAATCGACCTATGCCCAGCACTCATGAAAAAGATGTGAATGGCACCCGCGTGTTTTGCCGCCCCGGCGGCCACCGCTTGCCGAAATGACGATCAATCAGAAACGCTGGGAAGGGTTGCAGAGGAAGGGCTTCAGTGAGTTAGCCAGCTCGAACTCGAGTTTGCGGCTACAGATCCTCAGCGGTCGGCCGCAGCAGGGCGAGGAACGCGACGGCGGCGAGCACCATCACCGCGGCGCCGTAGTAGCGGGCGGTGGTCATGATGTCGCCGGTCTCCTCGGCCAGCACACCGGCCGCGATTGCGGGCCCGCCGAACGCGACGTAGGAGACCACGAACAGCACGGAGAGCACCCCGGCGCGTTCGTGTGGCCCGGCCACCATCGCGACCGAGCGGAACGCGCCCTGGAAGGCGGCGCCGAAACCGATGCCGGCGACCACGGTGGCCAGGAAGAACGCCGTGGTGGAGGAGACCGCGGCCAACAGCGTCACGCCGACGCCGACGACCAGGGCGGCGGTGCCGAGCAGCATCAGGGTGCGCGGCGGCGTGCGCATGAGAGCCAGCACTCCGAACCCGGCGCATGCGGCGAGCACGAACAGCGGGCTGCCGGCGTAGACGTGGCTGTTCGAGCCGGTGATCCGGCGCACCAGCGCCGGCCCCAGCGATCCGTAGAAGCCACCCATGGCCCAGGTGGCCAGCAGCGCCGGGATGGCCACCAGCAGCGGTCGGCGCGCCGCCGGCGGCAACGCGAACTGCGGCCGAAGCGAGGTCAGCGCGCCGGGCCTGGACGTCACCGTCTCCGGCATCAGCGCGACGCCGACGGTCTGCACCGCCAGCACCCCCAACAACGCCAGGTAGATCAGGTGCTCCGGCGCGGGGAGCCATTGCACGAAGATCCCGGCGATCTCCGCGCCGAGCCCGGTGCCGATCAGCGGACCGACGGCGCTGGCGGTCGCGCCGCGCTCCTTGTGCAGATCCAGCAGGCCGGCGCCCATCGCGCCCATCGCCGCACCGATGGAGATGCCCTGCACGAGCCGCGCCGCCACCAGCATCGCGACGCCGTCCGCGGCCGCGAACAACCCCAGCGCCACCGCTTGGGTGGCCAGCGCGCCGTAGAGCACCGGCCGCCGCCCGACATGGTCGGACAGCGCGCCGATGGTGAGCAGCGTGGCGAGCACCGACACGGCGTAGACGGAGAAGATGGCCGTGGTGATGATCGGGGAGAAGCCCCACTGCTGTTGGTAGATCGGATACAGCGGGGTCGGTGCATTCGACGCGGCGAGGAACGTCACCGCCATCGAGGCCAGCAACGCGAATGACGCGCGCGGGCCGAGGCGGAACGGCACCCGGTTGGACACGGCCATGGTGCGGGTCCGCGGTCGGGGCAGCGCCGGTGCCGCGACGTCGACCGGTTCGGGTGCCATCACCCTTGACAATACTTGCGGGTAACAGCCGGGCGGGCGTCGGCCTCGGCCATCCGCGCCTGCGAGGCATATACCTAAGTTGGATGGATTATTGCGCTCGTTGTATGCCATCATGCCGTTGCGATTGCAGCTACCTCCGGTGAGGATCTCACCGCTTCCTTGAATCCTCCGGGTGCGGCCCGCAGTATCCGGCTCATGAAACGATCTGTGACTCTCGGCGCGGCGGTTGGCGCGCTCTGCTTGCTCGCCGCCCTTCCGGCGGGCGCTGCTTCCACTCCGAGCTCGGCGCGGACCGCCGTACGGCTCGACGGGGCGGTGACCACGCCGGCCGGCTACACCCTCGCCCAGCTCGCGCACCTGCCCGCCGCGACGACGTTCACCTACAGCGAGGTCACGCCCCGCGGGATCGTCACCCACACCGACACCGGGGTGCCGCTGGAGACGGCTGCCCCCAACGCCACCACCACTGCGGGGATCCTGGGCTCGACGATCGCTTTGCCGGCAGCGTGTGGGTCGACCCCGACGCCGCCGTGCCTGGTCAACACCAAGAATTCGCTGCTGCGGGTCACGGTGACGGTGCGCGGCACCGGCAACAGCGTGACCTTCGCCGCCGGTGAGCTCGACCCCGGCTTCGGCAACCACCCGGCGTACATCGCCCTGACCCGGGACGGGCGTCCCGTGTCGGGCGGCCCGGAGCTGGTCGTGCCGAACGACTCGTCACGGGACCGGTTCGTGTCCGATGTGCGCGAGGTGTCCGTGGGCGTCGTCTCGGACTACGACACCGACGCAAGCGGCGCCATCTGCAAGCCGAGCCCAGCCGCCCCATGCGCCCTGCCGGGCAGCCTGCGGATCGTCCAGGGCCGGCATGTCACGACGCTGACGATGGCTCAGTTGGCGGCGCTGCCGCAGGAAACGCTCTCCGTCTCGTACACCGCCGCGGGCAAGTACGCGGCGAACCAGGAGACCGGCCCCTCGCTGGACGCGGTGCTGCGCGCCGCGGGGATCCGGGAGGACCGCGTCAGCTGGGTGACCGGCCTGGGCACCGACAACTACGCGACGACGGTGACGCCGGGCGAGCAGTGGTTCGGTGGCCGGCCGCTGATGATCTCCCTGGCCGAGTACCCGGTGACCCCGGGCTCATCCAGCCTCGGTCCGGCGACCAACGCCACGCCGCGCCTGGTCCCCGCGGGGGACCACCTCGCCGGAGGTCGCTACGGCAGCGACGTGCTCGAGCTGATCGTCGGGACGGACTGACCGGCACCCCGATCGCGGTCGACGGACGCTGCCCAACGGTCGGGCAGCGTCCGTCGCCGCCGCGCTAACGGCGGCGGGTGACCACCGGCGAGATCCCGTTGACGACGTCGCGTATCGGCTCGCCATCCAACACGCGGCGAATATTGGCCACGGACTGGCCGATAACCCGGGCCACGGCCTGGCCGGCTGCGCCCGCTGCGTGGGGAGAGAGCAGGACGCGGTCGTGGGTGCGTAGCGGGTGGTCCGGCGGCAGGGGTTCGGTGGGGTAGACGTCGAGGGCGGC
>DASXPS010000142.1 GCA_036493475.1 Sporichthyaceae bacterium
TCAGCGGTAGGTAGTAACGCGGCGGCAGGCCGGTCTCGAACAGGATCCGCGGTTGCCGGGACTCCGCGACCGTCACCCCGTCCACCTCGACGCGCACGTGGCAGGACGAGGCGAGCACGTCCACCCGGGTGTAGGGATCGCGCGGGTGCACGTAGACGGGTTCGTCCTCCTCCAGCCACTCCTGCATCGCCGCCCAGTCCAACCTGATCAGACCGCGCAGCTCCTCGATGGGGGAATCCGGGTAGCGCAACGCCGCGCCCGGGGCGGTGGTCGAGGCGGCCTTCACGTCGTAACGCTCGCCGGTTCCGCGGCTCGGTGAGCGCTCCGTCACGCCGGTCGGCACCAGCGCGGCGCGGACGTCGTCCGCCGGGAAGTAGTAGGTCGGGTACTGCGGCTTCTCCCAGACCAGCCGGACCGCCCGGGAGTCGGCTATCACCTCGCCGCCGAGGACCGCGCGCACCCGTTTGGGGCTGACCTCGACCCGAACCCGTCCGCGCTGTTCCACCGCTGTCTCCTCCGCCCGACGCCGCCTTCCTGCAGGCGCCAACCACGGGACGGGGGTGGCTGTTCCGGGATCTTTGGTACTCGCGTGCCGTACCCGATAACCATTCGGGTCGTGTCTGCGTCATACTGGGTGCACACGGGTGCTCTCGGAGCGGCCGACCCGTGGACTCACCTGGCGATTTTCGCCGGGGGGCGGAATGCACGCCGATCCCTTGTGGATCCGGCGGCCGAGTCGTACCGGGGGCCCAACCACCCGGCTCGTCTCTCGCACGACTCCTGAAGGAGGAGTTGTTGGCTCGACCTCGGCAGGCCCCATCGGGTGCACGCCGTAGCGCCCCGCGCCCTGATCGCCGACCGCGTCCGCGGCAGGCCGAGGGCATCATGCCCGTGCTCGCGCGGACGGTGCGCGAGGTGGAGGCGTCCGTCGCGCGCGGCTCCGTGCCGTCCTCGGTGCGCACCAAATTCCAGGTGGTCGCCCTGTTGGTGCGCCAGGAACGCGCGCGGGTCCGATCGGACGAGAAGATCAACCAGGCCCAACGGACCGAAATGCTCAAGCGGCTGGACGGGATCGCGATGATCCTGGCGCAGACCGCGGCCCGGGACACCTCGCTGCTGGCCCTGCTGGCCGAGGACGCCGTGGTCTCCGAGGCGGCCCGGACGCTGACCCGGACCATGCTCGCCGACGCGGGCGTCGAGGTGACCCCCGAGGAGTTCCTGCCCCCGCCGCCGCCGACCCCGGTCGACCCGAGCCTCGAGCGCCGCGTGGTGCCGCAGGCGATCGTCTCGCGCCGGCTGGCCAACCCGTTCCTGGCCCCGGATTTCTCCGCGGTCCCGAAGACCAACACGCCGGTACGTCACCTGGCCACCTGGGAGCTGCTCGGCCCGTTGTTCCGCGCCTTCGAGGAGGCCTCCGACGGCGCGATCGCCTGCATGCCGCTGCCCGCCCGCTCCATCCAACGGGTGGCCAGCGGGGTGGAGCTGATGCCACATCAGGCCCAGATGGTTGCCGCCGCAGCCGCGGGTCACCGGACCTTCCTGCTCGCCGACGAGCCGGGCCTGGGCAAGACCGCGCAGGCGCTGCTCGCCGCACAGGCGACGAATGCCTATCCACTGCTGGCCGTGGTGCCGAACGTGGTCAAGACCAACTGGGCGCGCGAGGTGGGTCTGTGGACCCCTAATCGCTCGGCCACCGTGATCCACGGCAACGGCGACACCATCGACGGGTTCGCCGACATCGTGATCGTCAACTACGAGGTGCTGGACCGCCACGTGGGGTGGATCGGCGATTTCGGCTTCCGCGGGATGGTCGTCGACGAGGCGCACTTCATCAAGAACAAGACCTCCCAGCGCTCACAGCACGTGCTGGAACTCGCCGACCGCATCCGCGCGCGTACGCCGCGGCCGCTGTTGATGGCATTGACCGGTACCCCGCTGATCAACGACATCGAGGACTTCCGGGCGATCTGGCAGTTCCTCGGCTGGATTGACGAGAAAAAGCCGCTGCGCGAGCTGATGCATTCCCTCGAGGACACCAACCTGACGCCGATCGACCCCGGCTTCTACCCCGCCGCCCGCAAAGCCGTGATCGACATGGGCATCGTCCGGCGCCGCAAGATCGACGTGGCCGCGGACATCCCGGCCCGGCGTATCGCCGATCTGCCGGTCGAGCTCGACGACAAGGCCGCGCGCTCGATCCGGCTGGCCGAGCAGCGGCTGGCCAAGCGCATGGTCTCCCGGTACCGCGCGGCGCTGGAGACGCGGCATGCCGGGGTGATCGTGGAGGGCATCGACCACGACCTGGTGCGCACCATCGCCAACCGGGAGCGCAAGGAAGCGACCACCAGTAAGACCGACGGAAACGTGTTCGGCATGATGCGCAAGATCGGCCAGGCGAAGGCCGTGCTCGCCGCCGACTACGCCGCACAGCTGGCCCGCAGCGCGGGCAAGGTGGTGTTCTTCGCCAAGCACATCGACGTCATGGACGCGGCCGAGGAGACCTTCACCAAGGCCGACATTCGCTACTCCTCGATCCGCGGCGATCAGACCTCGAAGGCGCGCCAGAAGGAGATCGACGCCTTCGTCAACGACCCCGAGGTCGCCATCGCGGTGTGTTCGCTGACCGCCGCCGGCGTCGGCATCAACCTGCAGGTCGCCTCCAACATCGTGCTCGCCGAGCTGTCCTGGACCGACGCCGAGCAGACGCAGGCCATCGACCGCAGCCACCGCATCGGCCAGACCATGCCGGTCACCGCCTGGCGCATCATCGCCGCGCAGACCATCGACGCCCGGATTGCCGAGCTGATCGACAGCAAGGCCGGGTTGGCGGCGCGGGCGCTGGACGGGTCGGATGAGGAGATCTCCTCCTCCGTCGACGTGCAGTTGGAAGCGCTGGTGGCGCTGTTGACCGAGGCGTTGGCGGAGCCGGCCTAACCCGGGAAATCCACGATCGGATCGTGGTGGTGCTGATCATAGGGAGCCGGCCCGTGGCCGGTCGCCCGCGCGGCGAGCATCGCGGCGTACTGCTCGCGCGGGGTCGGGACCGCGAAGTGGGCGTAGGCCTCCTGCGGGCTCCACACCTTGGGGTCCGTGGCGGGCACCTCGAACATGATCGGGGCGACGATCGGCACGGTCAGCGGGGAGAACTTGGCCAGCACCGCCAGCTGCAGGCGTCGGTTCAGGGACAGCGCCTTGACCACCACCTTGACCTGGGCGGTGACCGCGAGGTCGACGGCCCTGGACTGCTCCAGGCCGGAAAGTTCCCGCATCCATGCCGGGAACGTGGCGATCACGGCCCGCCGGATCACCGCGGAGATCGGCTTCGCCACCAGATTCGGGACCACGCCGTCCAGGAACCGCGAGGTCGCGTCGAGCAGGAAGTTCATCATGTCCTTGGCGACGTCCGACCCCACCAGGCGCGGTCGGTAGGCCTCGAAGTACGCGGCGACGCCATCCCGGGTCAGCGGAACCGTGGCCGGGTCGATGGTCTGGAAATGCGCCGCGATCGCGCACTCGCGCCAGTACTGCGCCTCCCGGGCCGCGGACAGCTTGCCCGGCCCGAACACCTCGTAGGTGTAGAGGATCGAGTGCCAGGCGGTGAGGTGAATCCACAACTGTGAGTCGGGGTCGTTGGCGTCGAACTGCCCACCGGTGACCGGTTCCGGCCCGACCGATCGACCGTGGATCTTCGCCAATGTCTCGGCAGCCTTGAGAACTGACTGCGCGTCACCGAACTTGACGGTGGCGAAATACTGCATGGTGCGGTCGTAGCGCAGCTGCGTGCGCTGTTTGACCTGACCGCTGTGCGCCACCGAGGCGACCAGGAACGGGTCGAGCTCTTCGATCACCACCGAGCGCAGGAACCCCAGCACCACCGAGGTGGGGTAGGACCACACTTTCCAGGTCACCGAACCGGGACCGAAGAACCCGTTGTCGCGATGGGGACGGATGTCGGTTGGCTTGCGCAGGTGCAGATCCACGGAAGGTCCTCTCGCCGGACGCCAGGCCGCGTGCGGCACACGCTACGACCACCCCTCTGCTGTGGAGGTTGGGGTTCTTTAGTGTCGAATAAGAGACCGACGGTCTGAAATGGTGGGACGGAGAGACGATGAACGAGAAGTGGACCGAGAGCCACATCCCCGACCAGCGCGGCCGGGTCGCGGTGATCACCGGGGCCAACACCGGGTTGGGCTTCGACACCGCTCGCGCGCTCGCCGCGCACGGGGCCACCGTGGTGCTGGCCGTACGGGACACGGAGAAGGGCAAGCAGGCGGCCGAGCGGATCACCGCTGCCGCGTCCGGCACGGACGTCTCCGTGCAGCAACTCGACCTGAGCTCGCTCGCCTCGGTGCGCACTGCCGCCGAGGAGTTGCGCTCTCGGTTCGCCGCCATCGATCTGCTGATCAACAACGCCGGCGTGATGTATACGCCCCGTCAGAACACCGCGGACGGTTTCGAGCTGCAGTTCGGCACCAACCACCTCGGGCATTTCGCGCTCACCGGCCTGGTGCTCGATCGGATGACGGCGGTGCCCGGTGCGCGAGTGGTGACGGTGAGCAGTGTCGGCCACCGCATTCGGGCCCGGATCCACTTCGAGGACCTGCAGTGGGAGCGCTCCTACGACCGATTGCAGGCCTACGGCCAGTCCAAGTTGGCCAACCTGCTGTTCACCTACGAACTACAGCGCCGGCTCGCCGCGGCCGGTGCCCCCACGCTCGCCGTCGCCGCCCACCCGGGTTTCTCCAACACCGAACTGGCCCGGAATTCACCGGTGGTGCTGCGGGCGTTGGTGCCCCTCGGGCGGGTCCTCGCGCAGTCCCCGGCGCAGGGGGCGCTGCCCACGCTGCGGGCCACCACCGACCCAGCCGTGCTCGGCGGGCAGTACTACGGGCCCGACGGTCCGGGTGAGCTCAGGGGTGCCCCGCGTGTGGTGAAATCCAGCGCCCAGTCACACGACGCGGCGCTCCAGCAGCGGCTGTGGGCGGTTTCGGAGGAGCTGACCGGCGTGCAGTTCCCGGTCTGAAATACAGATCAGCTACCGGTCCACTTCGGGGCGCGCTTCTCGGCGAACGCGATCGCGCCCTCGCGGGCGTCGTTGGAGGTGAACACCGGCGGCAGCAGCGGCCCCTGGTACGACCAGCCCTCCTCGACGTTGTGCTCGGTGGCGAAGTCGAGGATCTGCTTGGTGGCGGTCAGCGCCAGCGGCCCGTTCGGGGTGATGCGCGCGGCCAGCGCGAGCGCACCCTCCAGGGCGCCGCCCTCGGGCACGAGTTGGTTGACCAGGCCGTGGCGGTGCGCGACCTCGGCGGTCAGCGGGTCACCGGTGAGGGCGAGTTCGTAGGCAATGGCCGGCGGGATGCGGCGCGGCAGGCGCAACAGGCCACCGGCACCGGCGACCAGGCTGCGTTTGACCTCGGGGATGCCGAACTTCGCCGTCTCTGCCGCGACGATGAGCGGACAGGTCAGGGCGATCTCGCAACCGCCGGCCAGCGCCCAGCCCTCCACCGCGGCGATCAGCGGCTTGGTCGGCGGGTTGCTGCACAGCCCGGCGAACCCGCGCCCCGGGATGGTCACGACCTCGCCGGCCACGAACGCCTTGAGGTCCATGCCCGCGCAGAACGTGCCACCGGCGCCGGTGATGACCCCGACCACGAGGTCCTCGCGGGCATCGAGTTCGTCCATCGCCGCCGCGATGCCCTCGGCGACCGCGCGGTTGACCGCGTTGCGCGCCTCGGGCCGGTTGATGGTGACAATCTGCACGCCGTCGCGCTGTTCGGTGCTGACCACGGCTGCCATGCCTGTGTGCCTCCCTGCCCGCGTCGAACCGCTGTCGGCGCGGGTTCACCCTAGGCGGCGACTAGTTCGCCCCGTGCACGGCGGCCATCAGTAACCATCAACGCATCGAGGGCGCAACGTTCTGTGCCGCCGATTGATTGCGCCGGGCGGCCGGTAGCCGGGAGAGCACCGGCCGCGTGTGGGTCTTCGGGCTCGGTGCCGACGAGGGCCGCCGGGCCAGCCACAGCCCGAGTCCGGCCAGGGCCAGACCGGGCACGGCGGTCGGGGAGACCGGTGTGCCCAGAATGGGCCAGGCCGCCAGCGCGGTGACCGCGGGAACCAGGAACAGCAGGCTGCTCGCGCGGGTGGCGCCGCGTTGGGCGATCAGCGCGAAGAACAGCAACGGCCCGCCGATGCCGGGCACGAGGGTGATCCAGGCCTGTGCGGCGATTGCCGTTGTGGTGAGAGGAATCGACAGCGACCCGCTCAGCGGTGCCCATACCGCCATCACCGCGGCCGCAGCGGTCAGTTCGGTGGCGGCCAAGGCAGCCGGGCCGGCGCTGGTGCGTAGTCGGCCCTGCAGCAGGGTTCCGGCGGACAGGCCGAGCAGGCCCAGCAACGTCCAGGACAACGCCGCGACGGTGGGCGGTCGCCCGACCCGGTCGCCCAGGGTGACCACGACGCCGACCACCCCCAGCCCGATGCCGGCCCAGCGCCGCGGGGTGAGGCGGTCCCAGCCCAACGCCGCGCCGCCCGCGGCCACCAACAACGGCGATGAGCAGCCGATCAGCGCGGTGGTGCCCGCGGGCGTGCCCTCGGCCATGCCGGTGTACAGACCGCCGAACTGCACGGTGAACAACAGCACGCCGACCAGGGCCACGGATCGCAGTTCTCGCGCCCCGCGGGGCCAGCGCTCCGCACGCCTACCGGCCAGCACCGTCAACACCGCGGCGCCGAGGACGAACCGCCAGAAGTTGGCGGTGAGTGGCGCGATGCTGCGCGCGGCGAGCGCTCCGCCGACGTAGCCGCTGGTCCACACAACGACGAACAGGGCGCCGAGGCGATCGATCTGTAACGACTTCATGCGTTACACCTTGCAAGGCTTGTCGTAACGTGTCAAGTCGTTACACTGGGATCATGACGGAGTTCCGCACGGGCAACGGCGCCGACTGGTTGGATTTCCTGTCCACCGAGTTGGGGCGCTACCGGTCGGTCAAGACCGAGATGTTGGCCGACCCGGCGGCCCTGCACGCCTGGCTGGCCGAGCACGGCATGGAGCCGGCCGGTGCCGTCACCGCCGCCGATGTCGAAACGGCCCGGAAACTACGTGAGGCCCTGCACCGCCTCACCGCCGCGACCCTGCGCGGGGAGCAACCGGCGCGGGCGGACCGACGGATCGTGCAGCAGGCGCTGGCCGCCGACCAGCCGCTGCGGCTGCGCTTATCCGGAGCGCTGGGTCTCCAGCGGCCCGCCAACGCGTCGGTAGCGCTCGGTCACTTGGCCCGCCAAGCCGTGGCCGACCTGACCGGTCCGAACCTGGCACGCCTGCACGCCTGCGGCGACGACACCTGCTCTGCGATCTACCTCGACCACACCGGGCGGCGACGCTGGTGTTCGGACGAGCGGTGCGGGGTGCGCCTGCGGGTGCGCGCGCATCGAGCCCGGCAACGTGAAGCTGACGGATCCTCAGTTGGTTAGTGGGTCAGCCAGGCGCGCACCGCGGCAGCCTGCTCCGGGGGAGTGATACCGGCGACATGAGCGGCGAGGTCGGCGATGCTCACCTCGGCCAGCGCCCCGCGCCAGGCTGTCTCGGCCTTCGCCATCACCGCGGCAACGGCGCACATCTCGACGCACTCGTCCGGTTCGGCCCCGAACGGGCCGTTGCGCCGGATCTCCGTGCAGCGGAACGCCGGCTCGCTTCCCTCAACGGCCAGCACTACATCGAGCACGCTGATCTGTTCCGCCGGGCGATCGAGCGCATAGCCGCCGACCCGACCCTCGGTGGAGGTGACCAGACCGGCGCGGGAGAGTGCTTGCAAGCTCTTCGCCAGATACGTCCGGGAGACGCCGTGAAACTCGGCAAGACGCTGGGCCGAAACCGGACCATCGGCGCGACTGAGCACCACGCAGCAGTGGATCGCCCATTCGACCCCGGCGGCCAGTTTCATGCGGGTCAGCATAACGCGGATGACATCTGTCCGCGATTATGCTAATCTAGGTTAGAAGTTATCCACGTTTGAGGAGGAGCCATGAAGATCGCCGTCGCAGGTGCCACCGGTTTGGTCGGCAGCCAGGTCACCGCGTTGGCCCGGGCGCAGGGGCACGAGGTCGTCGAACTGGCCCGCAGCACCGGTTTCGACCTGCTCAACCCCGACGGGCGCCTGCGGGGGGCGCTGGTCGGCGTGGACGCGGTCGTGGACGTGACATCCAGTCCGTCGGTCGATGGTGCGGAGGCTGAGACGTTCTTCACCACGGTCGCGGAGAACCTGGGTCGGGCGGCCGCCGCGGCCGGGGTGCAGCGCACCGTGGTGCTCTCCATCGTCGGCACCGACCTCAGCCCGGACTTCGGGTACTACGTGGCCAAGGTCGCCCAGGAGCAGGCCTATCGGGCGCACGCGCCGGGCGTGCTGATCGTGCGCGCGACGCAATTCCACGAGTTCGCCATTCAGGCCATCGACTGGTACCGGCAGGGTGACGTCGTCTACGCCCTCGACGCCCCGACGCAGCCGGTCGCGACCGCGGAGATCGCCGTGTTGCTGGTGTCCGCGGCGGTGGGCGAAGTGGCCGGCGACGTCGACCTCGCGGGGCCGAAGGCCGAACACATGGTCGACCTCGTCGAACGGGTCATCGAACGCCGCGGGCTGAATCTGAAGGTGGAAACGGCGCCGACGCCGCAGAGCATGATGGACGGGTCGATGCTGCCCGGTCCGGGCGCGCTGCTGCGCGGGCCCGACTGGCAGACGTGGTTCGACCAGCAGTGAGCGTGTCCTGCCCCGTGGCGCCGGTCCGGCTCATCCGCGCCCTACCGTGGACGGGTGTCGATCCGGTGCACACGGGTGCGCAGTGTCCTCGCGATGAGTCTGCTGGGGTTGCTCGCCGGCTGCGCGACCGCGACGGACACCTCGACGCTGCCTGACGAGGCCATCGGGGTGGGGGCTCTCGCGGCCCAGTGCGACAGCCCGGCTCCGCTGCCGAACCCGACGCCGGCACCGGTCGGGCAGCCGCCGCCGACCCCCCGTCCCGACGGGTTCTACGACCCGACGGACCCCGCACCACCGGGGTTGGTCGCCGCGGGCTACACGGTGATCTGGTACTTGCCCGGTGCGCCGTCCGGCGTGCTTCTCACCCTGCGCTCGCTGGTCTCCCACCTGCGTACGCTCGACGGCTTCGTCAAGGTGGTCGCCGCGCCCGGCAGCCCGTTGATGTTCCCGTCCGAGAAGAACCTGGTGTTCGACCGCCTGGTTGCCGGGACCGAGGTGCAACAGACCTGCGGGCAGGTGGCTCAAGACGTGGTGATGCGGTTCATGGAGATCGGGGTGCCCACCGCGGCACCGACGGACAACCCGGCCGGCACCAGCGCCGCCTGACCCGTACTCGCTACACCAGCTGCAGCAGCCACACGAACAGTCCGACCAGCACCACGAAAATCGGGATCTGGATCGCATAGCGACGGGCGATCTCCCGCTCCCGGCGGTGGTAGTCCCGCCAGAAAGCCTCGATCTCCTCGGGGTCGCTCACCGACCGCGGTCCCTTCTCGCATCCCACGGAGCGCTCGACGTGCCCGCTCGAGGATACGTGCGGGATCGCGGCCCCGCGCGGCGAACGCGAATCGCGCACCGTTATCGAATTGCATCCGCCGGCGCGTTCAGCTTGCCGTTGGTTGGCCGAAATGTCCGGGTTTTTTCATCTTGTCCGCCCAATATCGACGCCAGGACTGCCGCGTCGCGCTGTCGCTGTGCAAGCTCCGCAGGCTCTGCACGTCGTGTGGTCCGCACCTAATTAACGGACCCGACCGGAGCTTCAGAACGAGGAGCGCGTGTGAGGTACCTCAGCAGAACGAGACCGCTGGTGGCCGTGGTGCCACTGCTGGCGAGCACGGCGCTGGTGCTCGCCGCATGTGGCAGTGGTTCCAGCAACAACGCGGTGGCGCAGCATCCGGCGACCGCCGCGAAGGCGGCACCCGCGGCGGCGGTTCCGGCCACGGACGGCGCGGCGAGCAAGGCTGCCGCTGTCCCGGCAGCTCCGGCGGCGCCCGCCGCGAAGGCCGCGACCAAGGCGGCCCCGGCGGCGAAGGCCGCCAAGTCGGCTGCCAAGACGGGCACGAAGGCGAGCAAGGCCACCACCGCGAAGGCTGTGGCGGGCTCCGGATCGGCGGGGTCGGACATCAAGTCCATCGACAGCCCCGCCGAGGGGGCGGAGAACACGAAGATCGCCGAGGCGAAGGACGGTGCCACCGACATCGGGGTCACCAAGGACTCGATCAAGATGGGCACCATCTCCATGCACGGCATGGCGTTGGGCAACGTGCTGGTGACCCCGATGGTGAGCGGCATCAACGGCATCATCGATTCGATCAACGACCGCGGCGGCGTCCTGGGCCGCCGCATGTCGCTGACCGACTGCGACGACGGCCCTGGCGAGGTGTCCCGGACCAAGTCCTGCATCAAGAAGCTGGTCGGGGTCGACAAGATCTTCGGGCTGATCAGCATCTCCAGCTGGGGTAGCGCCTCGGTGCACGACGACCTGCACCAGTTCGGTCTACCGGCCTTCGCCGAGTGGGCCTACTCGCAGACCGAGTGGCAGGACCCGTACATGTTCCCCACGCACATGTCGATGATTCACGAGGCCATGGCGGGCGCCCACTGGGCTGCCAACGTCGTCCACCCGAAGACCTACGGGATGATCTGCCTGACCTCCCCGGAGATGCAGCTGGCCTGCAACGAGGTGCAGAAGATCATGGACGCCAGCGGCGCGAAGATGGTCAAGCGGGCCGACGTGTCGATCTCGGAAACCTCGATGTCGGCTTATGTGTTGGCGTTCCGCGCCGCGAACCCCGATCACATCATTCATTACGTGATCAACCCGGCGACCATGGCGAAGTTCATGGTGGAGGCCGCGCAGCAGGGCTACTACCCGCCCATGGGGATTTCCGGTAACCACCTCGCTGCGGAAATCCTGGGCTCGATCTTCGGCAAATGGCCGGTGGGTCGGTACTGGACCAACACCACCTACAAGCTGTGGGGTCCGGAGTTCATTGCCACGATGAACAAGTACGCCCGCGGTAACCAGGGCATCAACCACCACATCGTGCAGGCCGCCTACACCGGTACGGAGATCTTCGCCCGGGCGGCCGAGGCCGTCGGCCCCAACCTCACCCGGCAGCGGGTGATGGCCGAGGAGGACAACGGCACGGTGTGGCAGGCCGATTCCTCGCTGGATCAACGGTTCGCCTATACCCAGCAGGAGCGCACCGGCGACAACTGGAGTCACGACTACGGCCAGGGCCGCGAATTCATGTACAAGTACACATCCACGAACACGGTGTCCAACCCGGACGGTTCGCCGAACGGCTTCCAACCGGACGATAACCAGTTCGTGGTCTACACCTGGAAGTGAGCCGTCTCAGCCGTAGGGCTGATACTCGATCCACTGCCGCCGGGGAGGACCACGGCGCCCGGCGGCAGTGGGAACTTCCACCGTCAGGAGGTTGGGGAGGGCTGCGGCGTCGCCTTGCCGAGCAACTCAGCGCGGCATGCGGTGAGCGCCTTCTGCACCGCCGGGTCGTGCCGATTCAGGTCGGCGAACATCCCGCCGCGATCCTCGGTGGGCGTCGGGCCCGCGGTCGGGTGCATCGGCGGCCGCGGCAGCGTGATGCCGTGATCCTTCATGCACTCGCGGATCCCGGAGCGCTGGTGGTGGCTGAACATCCCGGCGCGGAACCCGCCGGCCGGGCGGTCGGCCTGGCAAGCCTGCCGAGCGGCCTGGAACGCCTGCACCTGCGCCGGATCCAGCTGCCGCCGCAAGCCAGGTGTGGGCCGTGCGGTCGGCCGCTCGGTGGCCCGCGCGATCCCGTGCGCGGCCAGGCACTGTCGGTACTCCGCGAAGGACGCCTTGGTGGCCGTCGGGTGGGAGGCGGCGGCAGGCGCTGCCGCGCTGTGCCCGCCGCCACCTCCTCCGCACCCCGCGACCAGCATCGCCACCGCCGCCACCAGGGCGACGGTGCCGCGGGACTGACGGCGCGTCATGGCGCTCATCCGCTCGGGTACACCGCGGCGATCGCCTTGGCGATCACCTGATGCCCCGTCGGGTTGGGGTGGTCACCGTCCGGCATCAACAGGTTGGTGTCGTCGACAGTGCCCTTGGGACCCTTGAACGCGGTGTAGGTCGACACATAGCTGGCCCCGGTGGCATTCGCGGCCAGCAACAACGCGGAGTTCGTTGAGGCGGTGCAGGCGATCGAGGCGGCCGCGGTCGGCGCGTCGTAGTCCTTCTCCGCGACCGCGCCGTCCTCCATCGAGGCCCAGTAGTCCAGCACCACCACGTGCGCGGTGCGGTTCAACGCCCGGATCTTGCCGATCACCGTGGTGACGTTGTCCTCCACCGCGGTGGCCACTGGGGGATAGGCCTTGGTCGGGTCCACCCCGATGCTGACCTCGTCGAAGGCATCGTTGTAGTCATTGGCCCCGGTCATGATCAGGATCGTGGTCGCCCCGGCGACCGCGGCGCGCACTGCGGATTCCGCCATCTGATCGACCAGATCCGCGCTGGTCGAACCGGACACCGCGAAGTTGTCCACGGTCGGCTTGATCCCGGTGTGCGCGGCGAGCAGGTTGCCGTAGGCGGTGACGAAGTTCGTGCAGTTGCAGTGACCTCCGCCGGCCGGCACGGAGTCGCCGAACCCCACCACCACCGGGGTCTTCTTGCGCACCGTCGCCTTGTGCGTCGCCGCCGGGCTCGCCGCCTTCGCCTTGGTGGGAACCGGCGTCGCCAATCCGGCGGGCGCGGCGAGGCCCACGGCGGAATCGCTCCCCGGCGAACAGGCGGTCAACACGCCCACGGCCAATAGCGGCACCACCCTGGCACGAGCCAGTCGGGCCGGGCGGCATCCAGACATCCCGGCCACCGTAGGAAGGCCAGGGTTAGCCGAGGGGAAGAGGACAGCCAGGGCGAAGCAGGTATATCCCGGGCGAACGGCGCAGTAACCGCGTGTTTCCCTCCGTCACACCCCGGTCACTGTCGGCGGGGCGGCGCGCACCCCGGCTCACCGTCCGACACAATCCGGCGCATGAGCATCCAGACGCCCGCAAGTGTTTCCGTCCGCGCGGCCCGCCGAGCCGCAGTTCTGCTGTTGAGTTCTGGCCTGCTGCTGTCCGCCTGTGGCGGCGGCGGCAGCGACAGTTCGTCCACCGCGAACCAGGACTCCGCGGCTTCCCAGTCGGGCTCCGACACCGCGGGCAACGGCAGCGCGCCGGCTGCCTCTATGCCCACTGCCTCGGCGGCACCGAAGGGCGATAAGGCCCTGTCCGGCGTGCCCGCGGTCAGCAATGCCACCGACCTGAAGAAGAAGCCGGGAATCTCCAAGGGCACCGGCACCGCGCCGACCGGACTGGTGGTCCGCGACCTGGTGGTCGGTACCGGTCAGGCCGCGGCGGCCAGCGACACGGTCAACGTGCAGTACATCGGTGTGCTCTACGCCAACGGCAAGGAATTCGACTCCTCCTGGAGCCGTGGTCCGGACCCGGCGACGTTTCCGCTGTCCCAGGTAGTGCCGGGCTTCGCCGGGGGCATCGTCGGTATGAAGGTCGGTGGGCGTCGGGAGATCGTCATCCCCGGTGACCTCGGCTACGGCCCGCAGGGCAGCCCGCCCGACATCGGGCCGAACGCCGTGCTGGTGTTCGTGGTCGACCTGGTGTCGTTGGCCCCCGCTGGGTGACGGGTCGTCAGCACAAACCGGAGGGGGAATCCGCATGCTCGAGATCTCGCGTCGGGTCAGCGCGCTCGGCGCCTTGACGCTCGTCGCCGTGCTGCCCGGCAGCCCGTTGGCACACGCGGTCGCGGAGGCGGCACCGCCGGTGGTCACCGTGACCATGGACGGCTCGCACGCAACGCTGAGCGGAGCTGACCACCTGCGCTCGGGCTGGACCACGTTCCGGGTGTCCTCGACCTCGGCGGACAACAATCTCTCCTTCTTCCTCAGCCGCCGCCCGCAGGCGCCGCCGCCCGCTCCCGCCCAGCCGGCCGACAGCACACCGAACGCGGTGAATCCGGTACCGGATCCGCAGCCGGCGCCCGCGCCGGTTGCCCCGGTGCGGGCCGATCGGGCGGCCACCCACGCGGAGCGGGCCCGGGTCACCACCGCCGCCGAGGAATCGACCATCAGCGTGGGTGGAGTGGCCACCAGCAAGGGCCACGATGCCTCGCTGACCGTGGAGTTGCCCACGGGCACCGTGTACCTGCAGGACCTGGCCGCCGCCGACACCGCCAAGCCGGTCGCGGTGCTCACCGTGGCGCCGGACTCGAACGGGGCCCTGCTGCCCCGGGTGGACCAGTTCGTCACCATCGACGGCCACAACAAGTTCATCACCCCGCGCAGCCTGCACCGCAGGGGCATGTTGCAGGTCGAGAATATCGGCCACGGCCGGTACGGCTGGCATGACCTGGTGTTGCAGAAGCTGCGCAAGGGCACGACCCGCGACGACGTGGTGTCCTACTTCCGGCACGACCCGGGCCAGGGCCACTCGCCGTTCGCGGCGCCGATCGCCGGGACAGCCCCACTGTCCTCCGGCCACGTGCTGCAGATCTCCTACTCACTGCCCGCCGGCACGTACGCGCTCTACGACATCTGGCTGGACCGCAAAACCGGCCAGTTCCTGGCCGGCGAGGGTGCGGTCACGCTGATCTCGGTGATCAAGTAGCGCCGACGGCACGGCGCAGCTTCGCGCGGTGCCACGGGCTGTCGGAGTTGAACAGCACCAGGGCGATGGCCATCAGCATCAAGCCGATGATGCCGTCCAGCCAGTAGTGGTTGCCGGTGACCACCACCGTGTAGGTCATCGCCACGGCGTGGAACAGGATCAGGTAGCGCCACCTGCTCTTCGCGATCGAGATGACGGTGATGGCGAAAAACCACGACCAGGCCACGTGCATGGAGGGCATCGCGGCGTACTGGTTGAACAGGCCGTGGTTCTTGTAGTCGTTGCCGTAGACGGAGTTGCCGAACAGTTGCGCGGTGTCGACGACGCCGAACTGCTGATTCATCCGGGGTGGCGCCAACGGGTAGACGAAGTGCCCGACCAACTCGAAAAACGTCATGAACACGATGCACCGGCGGAACCAGCGGAAGTGCTCCGGGCGCCAGATCAGCAACCAGGCCGAGATCAGCACGAAGTCGGTGAGGTGGACGTACTTGTAATACAGATCTGCCATGTGAATACCGGGGTTCCACTGCAGCGCCCAGTGCTGCAGCCGCGCCTCGGACGGGATGTGCACCCAACGTTCGAACCGCCAGACGTCGCGGGCGTTCGGGAAAGCACGGCCGATGTGCCGGGCCGCCAGCGCACGTCCCAATGTGTAGATCATCCAGAGCACGCCGAGGATCAGCGCCTCGCGTGCCACCCGCCGTGTTTCCGCCCACGACCAGCGGCCGGTCATCGGCTGGTCCTGCACCATCGCGCCGTCCACGCCCGCACTGTAGAGGGCCATGTACCGCCGTCGGCCGTCTCAATCAATTGACACCGGAGTTGTCTATTACCCTAATATCGGGTCATGGAGCACTACGAGGACATCTCCTATGTCGTCGAGGGCCATGCCGCGATCATCACTATCGATCGCGAGAAGCGCATGAATGCCTTCCGCGCCCAGACCATCAGTGAGCTCATCGACGCTTTCAAGCAGGCCTGGGCGGCCAAGGCCGTGCGCGGGCTGATCCTCACCGGCGCGGGCCAACGCGCCTTCTGCGTGGGCGGGGACGTCAAGGTGCGCGCGGAGTTGGGCAACTACGGCCCGACGCCCAACGGCCTGTTCGAGATCGGCTACTTCCACCGCTTGATCCGCGACGTGCCCAAGCCGGTGATCGCCGCGGTCAACGGGGTGGCGATCGGAGGCGGGCACGTGCTCCACGCGCTGTGCGACGTGACGATCGCAGCCTCCTCGGCCACG
>DASXPS010000143.1 GCA_036493475.1 Sporichthyaceae bacterium
CGTACCCGTCGTCTTCGAGCGACCCAGCCCACGGTACGCGAGATGGGGCGGGGCGGTCCATGCGCCACGCGAACAGCCCACGCCGTCCACGCCTGCTATTTCCGTCGCGACGCTTCCGCCACACCGCCTTCTCACCTCCGCCGTGCACCCGCGCCATGCACTCCTGCCTGCCGGGCCCGTCCCCGGGCCCGTCCCGGCGGGCGGTGACCGCCGGGCGAATCGCAATGCGCGCGATTCTCTCACATTCGCGAATTCCGCGTGGTTGACGCCTTTCGCAACATCGCGTGAGGGACACAGCTTACCTGTCCGCAGAGCGAATATCCGGGTACCTAACCGCAGTATCGCGACACTTGGCGGTAACCGCCAGCAGCAGCTCAGGAGCCACTGCTAGTGACCGGCCCGCTCCACCACGGCCGCCCACTCGTCGAGCAGCAGCTGAGCGGTGTCGGCGTCGTTCCCCTCGGCCCACAGGTGCGTGACGGCGTCCGCCGGGTCGGGCAGCACCAGGACCCAGCCGCGATCCCGCTCGGTCACTCGCACGCCGTCGGTGGTGTCGATCTCGTGATCACCCGCGGCCTCTACGACGGTACGCATGACCCCGCCCTTGGCCGCCCACGGCGTCGGCACCGAGCGCTTGAGCAGATGCGCGACCGGGATCCTGGCGTCGATCTGACTCAGCGTCAGCCGGGTCCGCGCGACGAGGCCGAGCAGCCGGACGAAGACCGCGATGCCGTCGATGGTCCGGGCGCACTCGGGCACCACGAACCCGCCGTGGCCGTCGGCCGCGAAGATCACGTCGTCCTGGGCCGCGGCCAGGGTCAGCGCGTGCATCGAGGTCGGCGTCCATTCCACCTGGACACCGTGGAACCGGCAGACCTGCTCGGCCACGCGGGTGGTGGTCACCGGGAGTGCGACGCGGCCCTGCTTGCGTTCGGCCGCGACCAGGTCGAGCACGGACAGCAGGGCCCGGTCCTCGCTGACCAGCTCGCCCTTCTCATCCACGAGCTGGATCCGCTCGCCTACCGGGTCGAACCTGACGCCGAACGCGGCCCGGGACGAGGACACCACGTCGGCCAGTCGCTGCAACCCGGCACGCTGCTGCGCGGTGGTCTCGGTGGGCGAGACCTCGTCCAACCGGTTGTTCAGGGTGTGCACTTCCACCCCGATCGTGCCGAGCAGGCTGGGCAGCACCAGCGACGCGGTGCCGCCCGCGCAGTCCGCCACCACCTTCAGGCCGGCCTCGCGGACGCCGCTCATGTCGACGCACCGCAGCAGCTCGTGGGTGTAGGACTCCACCACCCGGGGCGGATAGCTGAGCTCGGCTATCTCGCCGGGGAAGGCCCGCCGGAACTCCTGCCGGGAGAACACCCGCTCCAGCTTGCGCTGGTCGGCCTGGGAGAGCTCGGCGCCGCGCTCGTCCAGGAAGATGATGTCGATCGACTGCGGGTCGCCCGGCGTGGTGCGCAGCGCGACGCCGCCGCTGTAGTGGTCCCTGGCCGTCTCGAACCTGGCCACCGGGAGCGGCTGGGCCTCCAGGTCCACCACGTTGATCGCGCTGGCGTTGAGCGCGCCCTGCACCGCCCGCTTGAGCGTCCGGGCGGCCCGGGATACGTCCCGCGAGGTGGTGACGGTGGAGCCCTTGCGCAGCATGGTGGCGTAGGCGCTGGCCAGCCGGACCGCGAGCTCGGGGGTGACCTCGACGTTGACCAGGCCGGACACGCCGCGCGGGCCGAACAGGGTGCGCTGTCCC
>DASXPS010000144.1 GCA_036493475.1 Sporichthyaceae bacterium
CTCAGACCTCCGGAACTCGGTTTGAGCCGAGTGGTTAATGTGGATCATGTTGTGGTGAGTTGGTAGGTGATGGGTCGGGGGTCGCCGGGCAGTCGGGGCGGGCTGGTGTTGATCTCGTCGAGGAGCATGCGTAGGGCGCGGGTGAGGCGGGGGGTGGCGGGCCGGTCGAGGACGACGGTGATCGTTTGGGTGGTGTAGGTGATGGTGCCGCCGAGGTGGAGCAGGTTGCGGGTGATCGCCCGGTACTCGTCGGGGTCTTGTAGGTAGGTGTTGAAGGTGGTGGCCAGCCAGTGTTCGGCGTTGTAGGCGAGCAGTCGTAGGACCATTTGCAGGGCGCGGCGGTGGGTGCGTAGCCGGGCTCGTTTCGCGTCGGGGTCGATGACGTTGGCGGGGAGTTTCGCGGGGTGGGTGTCGCGTTCGGTCTTCGCGGCGGCCACCCCCTGGTGGGCGGTGGTGATCCGGGCCTCGGCGGCCGGGATCGCGGCGTTGATGGCGGTGTGGTGTTGGTCGGAGGCCAGGATTTGGGCCAGGGCCCGTTCGGCGTCGGCCAGCTCGGTTTCGGTGACGGCGAGGTGTGTGCGGGCGGCGACCCGCGCCGGGTTGGGGATCTTGGTGGTGTCGGGGGTGATGTCGGCGTGGTAGTCGACGAGGGCGTCGATGCCGTGGTGGGCGGTGAGGTATTTGAAGGCGTTCTCGATCCGCCAGCGGCACCGCAGCCAGGCCAGCAGAGCGGCGGCGGGCGCGGTCAGGTCGGAGGTGAGGATCTGCATCACCGGGGCGTCGTGTTCGAACAGGGTGAGCTGCCGGGCGGGGCCGTAGTCGGTGATCTCGACCGTTTCATCGGCCAGGGTGACCGCCTCGCACAGCCCGGCGGGCCCGACCCGGAAGCTGCGCAGCGGTGGCGCGGTGACCGGGGCCAGGTCCCCGCGCCGCCAGGTCAGCCAGTCCGCGCCGGCGTCGCGGCAGGCTGTGAACACCTTCGGGTAGGACCCGCCCCGGTCGAACCCGAGCATGATCTTCGCGTCCGGGCCGAGGACCTCACGCAGCTGCGCCAACGCCGGGGGCAGGGTGACCGAGAGCCCGCTGGGGTCGCCGGAGGCGAAACACACCACCCGGGCGTGGTAGTCGGTGACCACGGTGTCGTCGCGGCCGCGTTGGGCGTGGCGACGTTTGGTGTTGTACCCCTCTTCGGGACCGGTTTCGCCCCGGCGTAGGGCACGAAGTGGTCATCGACGAAGTACAACCCCAGCCCCGGCGCGTCCGCATCCAGCATCCTCGCCGCGAGGCGGCGCTGCAGCTGCAGCGGATCGCAGCCGTCGGCCAGCTCGGCCAGTCGCGGACGCAGGGTGCGCAGCTCGGGCAGCGTGGTGATCCCCGCGGCCGGGCCGAGCTGGTCGCGGACCAGGTGCTTGCCGGCCTCCACGGTGGGCGTCCCGAGAGCGAAGGCCAGACACGTCGCGCTCAACACCGCCAGGTCGTCGTAGCGGCGCGAGCCAGGACCACACGCGGTGTCCAACACCCCGGCCGCGTCCACCCGGTCCAGGAATGGGTGCAGCAGCATCACCCCGGCATACCGGCTGGTGAAGCTACCCGCACCGATCCGGGCGGCACCCGCCACCGGCTCCGGTCCCACCGGCGCCGGTCGCACCGGCGCCGCCGCGTCGCTCACCGCGCCGACGGCACACACGACGTCCTCGGGCCCGACATCGCCAGGCCCGGTGTCGCCCGGCTGGGAGTGCACGACGGCGGGCCCGACGGCCTCGGGTTCGGTGCCCGGATCGGCGACGCCGGCCTTGGCGTCCGGCTCGAGCAGCCCCGTCTGTCGCGGTGCCGGACCGAGCCGGGTCAACAACTCGCTGATCACCGAGCGCGACACCGACAACAGTCGGGCGATCTCGGTCTGAGTGACCCCGTCGGCCGCCCACCCCCGAGCCTTCGACACCTGACGCGCGTTGAGCTTGGGCGGGCGGCCGCGGCGGCGCACCAGCCCAGCCGAGCCGTCCATCCGGGCCCGACCCCGCAGGACCGAGACGTACTCCGCGCTCAACCCCGAACACCGCGGCGACCTGCTTACCCCGCACCCCGGCGTCGGTCAGCGACACCACAGCCATGTTGCGCATCCCGCTGTCGTCACCAGCGAAGCAGAACAGCACCTTGTCCCCGAACGACACCACGCACTGCCCCCCGGAAGACACCAGCCGCAGCAGTGAGGGTCCGGGCAGATCCAGCGGCAGCGACGGGGCGTCCAACACCGGCAAAGCCTACCGCGAACACCATAGAATTGATGTGATTTCCGACGGCGCGCCCGCCATAAAGCAGCAGCTCACAGCACTCTACAGATGGCGACTACCGGAGGTCTGAGGCTCGGCTACCACGTTCGGGTGCTGTTGTCGGAGCCGGTAATCCCCTCGCCGTCGATTCCCGTATGACATTGGACCAGCTGAGAGCGGAGCCTGGCGCTGCCACGGTGGCCGGGGGACGAAGGACGGGGCTGGGCTACAGGCATCGTCCCCGTAGCCGCACCAGCTCTGGAACTGGCGTCAACGGAGACCAGGAATGGGACTGTCTCGATAACGGTGGTTCCGGCGACCTCGCTGCCAGCGTGCGGTTGGCGGAGGGTTGCGAGGGTCTCGTCCCGCGCGAGCAGCGTTGCTGCGGAGCTCTCGAGTCGCACTCTGGGCGGGAACCATCGGCCCTAGCCAAAGCCAGACGCACGACTGCGGTGTTCGAGCGGCTGCACGAAGACCACACGGGGGATCACGTCGTCACCAACGTAGCCGCCTGCGGGTCGTCGATGAAGGAGTAAGGCGCGCTGCTGGCCCACGACCCGGAATGGGAGAGGTGGGCGGCGACGCTCAGCGACAAAAGTCCGCGACGTGTACGAGGTCGACTATGACTGTCCATATCTTGTGGAAGGATCTTGGTCATTGAGTTTGATCGCTACGCCATCAGGGCGAAAGCGGCCCACAGGAGTGGGGTGTTGACGTTTTTTCGCTGACTATCGGGTTCATGTCGTCACGTCATGCGCGTCGGGGTGACCAGTCCCCGCCGAGCGTGGCGTCTCCACGGCGCGCCTGGTCGTCGTATGCGTACAAGCGGCCGTGGGCGCAGCCGCACGACCCCGCTCACTCCCACGACCCCGCTGTTCTCCGCTGCCCCCAGCTACTCTTGGCACATCTACATCGTCGCCACCACCGTTCGGGTCGCTATCCATTGATCTCATTACGACGGGATTCGCCTCCGGTTGCCCTGGCGGGTCCGGTCCGGCCTACGGGCTACCTCCCCTCATCCAGGATCCGCTGGACGGTGCTCGCCGGGGTGCTGGGTCTCGTCATCGTGTTGGTTGTCGTTGGTGCCGAGGTCGGGCCGTCGCAGTCGCGTGTCACTGCGACCCCGGTCAGCTCCGCGACCGGACTCGCTCCCGCGATCACGGTGCCCTCGGCGCAGTCGGCGCCGAATCCGCTGCCGGCTCGGGCAGGCCGCACCTACCCGTGGCACACCAACATCGTGGCCACCACGTTCTGGGTGGGTGAGCTGTTCAACGCCTCAGTCGCTGACGGCTCTCAGGTGTGTTCCACCTACGACTCCCTGTGGGCCTACCACTGGTCGGGGGTCAACCACGGCAAGGTCTCCTCGGGTGCCGCCGGGTGTGCCGGATCCATCGTCGGTGGCTGCGACGGAATCCCGAACGCAGGCACCTGCAAGACGGAGGTCCGCACCGCATCGAACGGCTACTTCCCAACGAAGGTCACCCCTAAGGGAAATCCATTCTATCTCGACCTGCCGTTCGACGACATCAATGACAGCACCGGGTACGCACGTCGATGCCAGGTCGTCCCGTGGGCCAACGACGCCGGCTACGCGGGCGAGTGCCGTAACCCTCAATTCTCGTATATGAAGAACCGGTGGGTGCGGCTTATCGGCCCGTCCGGGCGCACCTGCTATGGGCAGATCGAAGACGCGGGGCCGAGCAGCGGGTCTCTCT
>DASXPS010000145.1 GCA_036493475.1 Sporichthyaceae bacterium
GATCGTCGGTGACGGCGTCGAGGCGATGGAGTACCTGCGCGCCCCCGGCGGCGATCGCCCGGACCTCGTGCTCTTGGATTTGAACCTGCCGCGCAAGGACGGGCGCGAGGTGCTCGCCGAGATCAAGGCCGACCCCGAACTGTCCTTGATCCCCGTGGTCGTGCTGACCACCTCGGCCGCCTACGACGACGTCATCGCCAGCTACCGCCGCCACGCCAACGCGTATGTGACCAAGCCGGTGGACTTCGACCAGTTCATCGAGGTGGTGCGGCAGATCGACGACTTCTTCATCGGCGTGGTGAAGCTGCCCCGCCCCTGACGCGACGTCAGACCGAACTGCCGGTTGCGGCGCCCCTCACCACGTGCGCAATGGCCAGGATCACGCCGATGACCAGGCCGAGCCACAGAATGTGCGCCACGAAACCAAGCCCACCGAAGAGCAGGAACAACAACAGCGCGAGTATGAGCAGCACGGTGCCACCTCCGCCACATTTTCTTCCCCGGGAAGAGCCGGGCAAACGCCCGGGTAGGTGACGCAGATTCGCCTATGTGGGTGAGGCTTCCGCCACATCACCGCTTTGCGCCGTAGCGTGTCGGGGATGGGGAGAGTGGTGGGGGCCACAGCGTTGGCGGCCGTGGTGGGACTGGCGACGGCCGGGGTGGCGGTAGCCGCGCCCGATGTGCGTGCCGATGCCGCGCCGCCCGCACACACCGCGCCCGCGCCGGAGCATCCGACGCTGTACCCAATGCCGGCCGCACCGGTGCAACCGCAGCCCTGTCCCCCGCCACCCATCCGGCATCACCACGGCGGCGGGCACGCGGCTCCGCGACCTAAGCCGAAGGTTAAGGTGCGCGACCTACCCCATGTGCTGCCGGTCGCACCGCGCCACGTCGCGTTGGACGCCATCAAGGGCAAGGGCATGTGGTGGACCACCTGGCAGCACAGCGACGTGGACGTCAACGACGTGGTGACCCGGGCCAAGGAAGCAGGTCTGACCCAGATCTGGGTACGCACCGGCGGCGCCCGGCAGGGCTGGTACGGCGCGGACCTGTTGACGCGCCTGCTGCCCGTCGCGCACGCCGCCCACCTGGCCGTGGTCGCCTGGGACTTCCCGTTCTTCTCCGACCCGATGGCCGACGTGGCGCGGGCCCGGGCCGCGATCGAGGGCCGCTTCGGCGGGGAGCAGATCGACGCGTTCTCCCCCGACATCGAGACCATCAACGAGGGCACGTTCAACACCCGGCATCGGGTGAAGGTCTACCTGTCCCGGGTGCGGGCCATCGCCGGTGACCTGCCGGTGGTCGCCACCGTGATGCGTCCGTCGCCGGGTCAGTTGTCGACCTACACCTACAAGATCCAGACCAAGTACGTCGACGCCTTCGCGCCGATGGTCTATTGGTCCTGCCATGAGCCGGGGGAACTGGCCGCGGACTCGGTCCGGATTCTGTCCAAGCTGCGCCCGGTGCACGTAATCGGCCAGGCCTACGACATGGGACCGGAGGGCGGTCGGCACGGGCTGCCCAGCGGCAAGGAGATCTGGCGGTTCCTGGACGCGGCCAAGCGCGCCGGGGCCGTGGGCGCGAGCCTGTACGACGCGGAATCCGCGAACCGCACGCACTGGAAGACGCTGGGCGCCTATCCCTGGTGACGCAGCATCAGGCGTCCAACAGCGCCAGCGCGTCGACCCGGTTCAGCCCGGTGGCGCGCAGCAGGTCATAAATGACCGCGCGCAGCTCTGCGATGACCACCACCACGGTCTGCGGGCTGTCCGGACCCAGCGAGCCGCGACCGGCAGCGTAGGCCTCCAGCAGCAGCCGCCGACTGATCCGCGGGTCGTTGCCGCTGCCGAGTTCCTCCCCCAGGGATCGCGTCGCCTCGGCCAGCCCGGCGATGGCCTCGATCAGCGCGGGCGGGCAGAGGTGGCGGGCACGCAGCAGCACGGTGGCCCGCCGGGCCAGCACCCGGGCGTTGCGCTGGGCGTAGTCCAGTTGTGGGGCGGCGGCCGCGTAGCTGCCGAACCGGTCGCGGGACCGCCAGCGGACCGGCGCCACTCGGGCGATCTCCTCGCTGGTGGCCACCGCGTTGGTCATCGCGGCCACCTTGGCGTTCATCCCGCGCAGCGCACTGAGCGCGCTCCGCGCGGCCTCGTAGTCCGCGGTCCGCAGCGCGGCAGCCACCGCGTCCAACCCGTCGGCCATCCCGGTGGTGACCGGCAGCGTGGTCCGCCGGGCCAACGTCAACGGGTTCAACGGCAGCAACAACAGACCGACGGCCATGCCGACCACTCCGCCGATCATCGCGTTCGCGCAGCGGTCCAGGCCCGCCAATCCCTGGTTGGTCGGCACCAGCACCGCGACCAGCACGCTGGACGTCGCGGCCTGCATCACCATCAGCTGACCGCCGTCCAGCACCACGGCAGCCGCCATGGCCAGCACAACAACGAGCATCAGTTGCGCGGTGCCATCGCCGATGCCGCGGATCAGTAGATCGCCCATGCCGACCCCGAGCGACACCCCGATGACCAGTTCCACCGTGCGCCGCAACCGCTGCCCCAGCGCCGTGCCGATGGACACCACCGCGGCCACCGGTGCGAAGAACGGCGGCCCGCTGCCCGCCCCGATCCGGTTGGCCAGCCACCAGGCCAGCCCGGCAGCCACCGCGGCCTGACCGATCAACGGCGCCGCCGTGCGCAGTCGCATCAGCCGCGCCCTTAGGTCCGCGCGGGAACGCGCGGCGACCTCGTCGAGCAGTGCCTCCCCCCGGCGGCGGATTTCCGCTGCGTCGCGGGGTACCCGGGGCAGCGGCCCGGTGACGTCCCGCCGATCGACCACCCGTCTGTCCTCCGTAGCCTGTCCGCGGCCATGATTCCTTGTCGCGGCCGCGGGGAGGCAGTGGGCATGCAGCAGGTCTTCGAGTTTGGCTTCGATACCCGGTTCCGCGCCCCACTGGCCCTGGTCGGGGTGTTGCCGCAGACAGCCCGGGTGACCGTGACCGCCGACGAGTTCGACGCCCGGTTCGGGCCCTGGCGGCTGCGTACCCCGCGGTGGAACATCCTCGACGCGGAGATCAGCGGGCCCTACCGGTGGTACCGCGCGGTGGGCACCCGGCTGTCCTTCGCCGACCACGGCGCCACGTTCGGCAGCAACGCGCGGGCAGGCCTGTGCGTGAGCTTCATCGAACCGGTATCCGCTCTGTTGCCCGGCGGCCTGCTCCGCCATCCCGGCCTGACCGTCACCGTCGCCGATCCCGGCGCGCTGCGCGAGGCCCTGTTCCCAACCCGGTGAGCTAACGGGCGTGTCGGCTCCCCCGCTGATCGCTCGCGCCCGGCGTCTCGGCAGGCGGGTCGGGTTCCTCGATCACCACTTCCGGCAGATCGCGGGTGCAGAAGGCGCAGACGGCCGCCTTGATGGGCACCGCAGAGGCGCAGTGCGGGCAGTCCCGCACTGCGGCGGGCTCCTGCGGGGTCGGCTGGAAGTGCTCCAGCAACCTGCTGAACGGTTTGATCACAAAGAAGTAGAGCACCGCGGCGACCAACACAAACGCGATCATCGCGTTGAGGAAATCGCCGTAGAGGAACACCGAATGGTGGACCTTGAAGTTCTGCTTGGAGAAGTCGGGCTTACCGCCGATGGCTGCGATCAGCGGGGTGACCAGGTCCTTGACCAGCGCAGTGATCACCGCGCTGAACGCCGCGCCGATCACCACTGCCACTGCCAGGTCGATCAGGTTGCCGCGCAGCAAGAACTTGCGGAAACCGGACATCGGCGATCTCCTCATCCTCGACGACACCGTGTCGCCCCAAGCATGTCGGTACGTCAAGATCAGCCCGCAGGGGCCTCCAACAAGCCCAACAGCGCCGCCGGTGCGTCCGCCGCACCCGCCATTGCCGCCCACCGGCCACCGCAGCGGTTGGCCAGGTCAGCGGCCTGCTTGTAGTCGTCGGCCGGGGCCAGGATCAGCAGTTCGGGCACCGCGCAGGCAGCCGGTAGCGGGTCGTTGTCATCGGTGGCTCGGCAGTCGGACAGCAATACGACGACCCGGCGCGCGGCGCGACTGCCCGCCAGTTGTTCGCTGGCCCCACGCAGCGCGGCGGCCAACCCGGTGACGCCGTGACCGCGCAACCGCAGGATGTCGTCCACCAGCAGGTCCGCGCTACGGCTGGAGTCCAACGGGCGCAGCACCTTCACGTCCCGGGCGAAGGACAGCACGGCGTGCTCTCCAGGTGCCCGCCACGCACAGGCCGCCGCGGTGAGCGCCGCCGCAGCCAACCGGGCTCCACCCATCGACCCGGATGCGTCGATCAGCAGGCACAGTGCCAACGTCGGCTTCGACCACTGCCGCACCGTCAGATTGTCGGCGGACAAAGCATTTCCGGTCGCCCGGGCCTCGGCGATTGCGGGCAGTGAAGCGTCCAGATCCAGGTCGCCCTCGAGACCGCCCGCCACCGAGCGCATCTTGCCGATGCCGCGGCGACGCGGGGTGCCGGCCCGCGCGCGATCCAGGCTCACCCGAGCCGCCAACGCCCGCGCGGCGGCCCGCAGCGACTCGTCGGTGGCCCCGGACATCTCAGCGAGCAGGCTCAACGCCTGCTCCGGGTCCTCCTCCAACGCCTTGCTGAACGCGTCCTGGTCCAGTACGCCGACCTCCGGGGAGATCTCGGCGAAGCGCGGTCGGTTGGCCAACTGGTTACGCGGCGCCTGGCGGTCACCCGGCGTCGGGCGTTTCCGGCCGCCCCCGGTATTCGGTTCGGGCAGGCCCGTCGGTGACGACGGGCTCACGCTCCCCCCGAGGCATCACCGTCCCCCGGCGGCTTGTCGCCGCGGCCGAAGATCATGGTGTACAACTCGGTGATCACCGTCTCAGCGTCCTTGGTGCCCGCCTCGCGCAACCGGATCCGCCCGGACAACGCCACCAACGACGCATCCAGGCCCACCCGCCAGTCGGTCACCGAACGATCCCGGCGGGCGCCCAGAGCGGCCGCCAGGCGGGTCATGTCGATGGCCCCACGCACCGAGGACCCGATGCGGATGTCCGGGTGCTCGCGGGTGCGCCGGGTCAGTTCGACCACCTTCGAGCGCCACCCCTCGGGCACCTTCGGCGCGCGTAGTTCCACGATCGCGATTTCGTCGGCCGCGTCCTGATAGCCCATCGCGATCCGGCACACCCGGTCGTAGATCGCCGAGGCGATGCGCGCGGTACCCACCGAGTCGAACGGGTTCATCGCGGCGACCAACCGGAAGCTGTCCGCGGCCACGATCCGGCCCAAACGCGGTATGTGCAGCTCCCCCTCGCTCATCACGGTGACGAGCACGTTGAGGGTTTCCTCGGGGATCCGGTTGGCCTCTTCGACATAAAGCAGGGCACCGGAGCGCAGTGCCTCGGCCAACGGGCCGTCCACGAACGTGGCGGGACCGTAACCGCGTTCCAGTACCTGCGCCGGGTCGAAGTGCCCGACCAATCGGGCCGGGGTCAGCTCGGCATTGCCCTCCACGAACACGAATGAGGTGCGCGACTCGGCGGCCACCGCCCGCAGCAGCGTGGTCTTACCGGTGCCCGGCGGACCCTCCAACAGCACGTGCGCACCGCAGTCCAGCGCGGCAACCAACAACTCAACCTCACGCGCCCGCCCGACGACTCTCTCCGTGCTCAACCCTCACTACCTCCATGGAAACCACGCCGGGTGTGATCCCGAAGGATCACACCCGGCTGCGGACGAATTCAGTGCTCGTGCACCATGACGCCGCGGACGTTCTTGCCGGCCAGCAGGTCGTCGTAGCCCTCGTTGACCTCTTCCAGCTTGTACGTGCGGGTGATGATCTCGTCGAGCTTGAGGTCCCCGCTCTGGTACAGCCCGAGAATCTTCGGGATGTCCGTCGTCGGGTTGCAGTCGCCGAACAGGGAGCCCTTCACAGTCTTGCGGAACAGGGTCATCAGCGCGGACGGCAGCTGAATGTTGTTCAGCTCCAGCCGGTTCAGCCCGGTGATGACGACGGTGCCGCCCTTGCTGACGGTGTGGAACGAGGTGGTGACCTGAGGCTCCGTCACCAGGTCGGTAGTGATGATCGCCTTGTCCGCACCGACACCGCGGGTCAGCTCCATGGCCAGCTCCATGGCCTCCTCCGAGGTGGCTACCGCGTGGGTGGCCCCGAGCTCGAGGGCCTTCTCCCGCTTGTTCTCCAGCGGGTCGACCGCGATCAGGTTCTTGGCCCCGGCGTACCGGGCGCCCTGCACCGCGTTGATGCCGATGCCGCCGACGCCGACCACCAGGATCGTCTCACCGGGCTGGACGTCAGCGGTGTTGACCGCGGAACCCCACCCGGTCGGCACGCCGCAACCGACCAGCACGGCTTTGTCCAACGGGATGTCGTCGTCAACCTTCACCGCGGAGTTCTGGTGGATGACGTTGTACTGGCTGAACGTGCCGATCATGCACATGTTCCCGTAGTCGCCCTGCGGGCCGGTCATCGGGAAGCGCTCGCCGGGCAGGTAACCCTCGAGGATCGTCGCGCCCATGTCGCAGATGGACTGACGCCCGGTGGCGCACCAGCGGCAGTGCCCGCAGTTGGGGATGAACGAACAGACGACCTTGTCCCCGGCCTTGACCCGGCTGACGCCCGGTCCGACTTCCTCGATGATCCCGGCGCCCTCGTGGCCCAGCACCATCGGCGTGCGGCACGGCAGGTCACCGTGCGCGACGTGAATGTCGGAGTGGCACAACCCGGCGTGGGTGTAGCGGATCAGTACCTCGCCTTCCTTGGGACCGTCGAGGTCCAGCTCCTCGATCTCGATCGGCTTGCCGGGCTCGTAGACGACTGCGGCCTTGGTCTTCATGGGCGGATCTCTCCTTATGCGTCGAGGGCGAGCAGTTCGCCGAGGTGCTGGTCGATCTGTTGCATGTAGCTGGGGTTGAGCCCGAGCACCGCGAAGTGGCCGATGATGTCAGCCACCGGGCGCAGTTCACTGCCGGGGATCAGCGCTTGCTCCGCCGCGCAGTCTCGCACCGGGAAGAACATGTCCTCACTGATGGGCAGGACATAGGTCTTCGCGGTAATCCGACCGAGCGCCGCGGCGAGGTCACCGCCGGTGTGCCGGGCCACGTCGCCACCCTGCCACTTGCGCGCCTGGACCAACAGGTTGTTGACGTCCATCGGCGTGAAGTAGCCCTCCAGGAAGGCCAGGAACTGCTCCTTGTTCTCCATGCCGACGGCCCGCCACACCTCCTGCTTCCAGAACTCGGTGGAGAAGCCCATGACCGCCCAGACCAGGGCCTGGTGCTTGACCGCCTCGGTGAGCTCGGAGTGCGACTTGTACTCCCCGCCGGAGAAGTTCGGGTCGGAGATCATCGAGTCGATCACCTGATTGGTGAAGATCTCGCAGTGCGGGGTGACCCGGGCGGTGCCCGCGATCGGTGCGGCCCGCTTGACCCTGTCGCCGAAACGCACCGCCCATTCGTAGGTCTGCTGCGCACCCATGGACGCGCCGGTGACCAGGGCCAGCGTCTGCACCCCGAGGTGCTCGCGCAGCAGCCGTTCCTGCGCCACCACGTCATCGCCGATGCGCACCCGCGGGAAGCTGGACGCAGCGATGTCGGCGTTCGCGCCCTCGGCGTTGTGCGGGGAGACGGACAGCCCGCTGCCGATCTGGTCGACCGCGACGATGAAGTACTTGCTCGGGTCCAGCGCGTGGCCCTCACCGATGTAGACGTCACGCCACACCTGGTGGGTGCCCGAGTAGTAGGTGGTGATCAGGATTGCGTTGTCCTTGGCGGCGTTCAGCTCGCCCCAGGTGGCGTACGCCAGTCGGCAGTCCGGGATCACCCCACCGTCCTCGAGTTCCAGCCGGCCGATGCTGGTGACCTGGTACTCGCCGTGGAACTCCGGTGAGTAGTACGGGTTCTCGCTCATACCCCGACACCTTCCTTCGTGTCGGCTCCGTCGAACACGAAGCCCTCGTAGTCCTTCTCCGCGATCTCGTCACACCGTTGTCGGTAGGGGCCGACGAAGCCGAGGTACGGCATGAAAACCCGCGGCTTGCCGGGGATGTTCGCCCCCATGTACCAGGTATCCGCCTGCTCGAACAGGGTGGGCGCGACGACTTCCGCGCAGTGCTCGCCCCAGGCCACCTCGGCCTGCGCGGTCGGCTCGATGGTGCGCGCCGCGCGCGCCGCCATGTCGTTGATGATGCGCCCGATGTACTGCACGTGCTGCTCGATGGAGATGGGCATGTTGGACAGCACGGACGGGCTCTGCGGGCCGGTGATCGTGAAGAAGTTCGGGAAGCCGGCGCTCATCAATCCCAGATAGGTGTGCGGGCCGTCCTGCCACTTGTCCCGCAGCGAGATCCCGCCCCGGCCGCGCACGTCGATGCGTCGGACCGGCCCGGTCATCGCGTCGAACCCGGTGGCGTAGACGATCACGTCCACCTCGTACTCGCTGCCGTCGGCCAACTGCACAGCGCGCGGCGTGATCTGCGCGACCGGGTTCTCCTTGATCTCCACGAGATGCACGTGCGATTCGTTGAACGTCTCCAGGTAGCCGGAGTCCAGCGGAATCCGCTTGACGCCGAAGGGATAGCCCTTGGGGGTCAGCTTCTCCGCGGTCTCCGCGTCGTTGACCCGCTCCCGGATGCGCTCGTGCATGTACTCGGCCATCACCTGATTGGCCTCGGGGTAGAAGAACGGGTCGATGTAGGCACCCAGCCAGATCCAGAAACCGCCGTGCTCCCAGCGCTTGTCCAGTTCGGCCTTGATCTCCTCCGGCGTGGACTCCAGCAGGTCCTTGGGTGTGAACTCGTAGTTGAAACCGAAGAACGACTGCTCGAGGATCGGCCGTTCCTCGAGGGCCACCGCCTTGCGCTGCTCGATGAACTCCGGGGTCAGCGGGTGGTGCCGGGCCGGGATCACATAGTTCGCGGTGCGCTGGAACACCGTCAGCTCGTTGGCCTGCTTTGCGATCAGCGGGATGGCCTGCACCGCCGAGGCCCCGGTGCCGATGACCGCGACCCGCTTGCCGGTGAAGTCGACGGGCTCGTGCGGCCAGCTGCCGGTGTGGTACTCGGCGCCGGAGAAGCTACCCACGCCGGGGAACGGTGGGGTGTTGGTCGCCGACAGTGAGCCGACCGCGCCGATCAGGAACCGGCAGCGCACGCTCTCACCGGCGGCCGTCCGCACCACCCAGGTGTCACTGTCCTCCTCGAAGGTGGCGCTCTCGACCTTGCTGTTGAACTGGATGTCCCGACGCAGATCGTGCTTGTCGGCCACCATCTCGAGGTAGCGCAGGATTTCCGGTTGCCGCGGGTAGCGCTCGGTGAACGCAAACTCCCGGGCCAGCTCCTTGTCGAAGGAGTAGCAGTAGGTCCAGCTCTCCGAATCGCAGCGGGCGCCCGGGTAACGGTTCCAGTACCAGGTACCGCCGACGCCCCCGGCGGCCTCGTAGACCCGCGCCCGCAGGCCCAGGTCCTCGCGCAGGTGATAGAGCATGTAGAGCCCGGAGAAGCCGGCTCCGATCACCACCGCGTCGACGTCGATGATCACCGGGTCCTGGCCGTGCGAAATTGCCATTGGCTGCGTCTCCCAATCCGCGTCGTCGAGGAGGGTTCGTGCTGGGCCGGCAGGTCTCACATCCTGCCGCGCGGAAGTGACGTCGGCTACAGGCGGATCGGACCAATGCGGCGGAAGAGCGTTGGCCCGGTGGACTAATCTCCGCCGCCATGGGCAGAGCGCGCGCCGCGAGCCGATTGGACGGCCTGGGCACCACGATCTTCGCCGAGATGTCGGCGCTGGCGGTGGCCACCGCATCGATCAATCTCGGCCAGGGTTTCCCGGACACCGACGGTCCACCGGAGATCATCGAGGCGGCCGTGACCGCATTGCGCGGCGGCGTGAACCAGTACCCGCCCGGGCCGGGCATTCCGGCGCTGCGGGCCGCGATCGCCGCCCACGACAGGCGCTTTCACGGTTTGCGCTATGACCCGGACACCGAGGTGCTGGTCACCACCGGTGCCACCGAGGCGATCGCCGCCGCGGTGCTCGGCCTGGTCGAACCGGGCGACGAGGTCATCGCGTTGGAGCCGTACTACGACTCCTACGCCGCGAATATCGCCATGGCCGGTGGGGTGCGGGTGCCGGTCACGCTGCGCCCGCCGGACTTCCGGCTGGATCTCGACCGACTGCGCGACGCGGTCACCCGGCGCACCAGGGCGATTCTGCTGAACACCCCGCACAATCCGACCGGCGCCGTGCTCAACACGACCGAACTGCAGGGCATCGCCGACCTGTGCCTGGAGCACGACCTGGTGGTGATCGCCGATGAGGTCTACGAGCACCTGGTCTTCGACGGCGTGCATACCTCGATCGCGTCCCTGCCGGGTATGCGGCAGCGGACCGTGCGGATCTCATCGGCCGGCAAGACCTTCTCCTTCACCGGCTGGAAAATCGGCTGGGCCTGCGCGCCGCCGGATTTGCTGGCCGCGGTTCGCGGGGCCAAGCAATTCCTTACCTACGTGTCCGGTGCACCGTTTCAACCCGCAATCGCCGAGGCCCTGGCCCTGCCCGACTCGTATTTCACGCGGCTGCGCGAGGGTCTACGCGAACGCCGCGACCAACTGGCCGCGGGCCTGGCCGAGCTGGGCCTGGGCGTGTTCGTACCGGCCGGCACCTATTTTTTGACCACCGACGTGCGACCGCTCGGCTATTCCGACGGCATCGCGTTCTGCCGCGATCTGCCCGGCCGCGCCGGCGTGGTGGCCATCCCGACCGGGGTGTTCTACGACGACAAGGCGGCGGGCGCACCCCTGGTCCGGTGGGCCTTCTGCAAACGCGCGGAGGTCCTCGCCGCGGCCATCGAACGGCTGGCCGCGGCGTTCGGCTAAGTCGGCGTCAGCGCAGGTGGTGCACCGTGCCCAGCCCGTAGACGGGTGTGGGAATCCCCACCTGCCGGGCCTTGAGCTGTAGTGCGAGGAACTGGGAGTAGTGGCGCGACTGGGCCAGGTTGCCGCCGTGGAACCACAGCGCATCCTGCTGCGTTGGCTTCCACATGTTGCGCTGCTCACCCTCCCACGGGCCGGGGTCCTTGGTGGTGTCCGAGCCCAGGCCCCAGATCTTGCCGACCTTCTCGGCCGCCTCCGCGGAGATGAGCTCCTCGGCCCAGCCGTTCATGTTCCCGTAGCCGGTGGCCAGCACGACCACATCGGCGGGTAGCCGGGTGCCGCTGTCCAGCACCACCTCGTCCTCGGTCAGCTCGGTGATCTGACCCCGCACCAGCGTGACATCGCCGTTCGCGACCAACTCGGCGGCGCCCACATCGATGTAGTAGCCCGATCCGCGGCGCAGGTATTTCATGAACAGCCCGGAGTCGTCATCGCCGAAGTCCAGGTCGAAGCCGGCCTTCTCCAGCGCGGCGTAGTACTCGGCGTCCTGCTCGCGAATCGCGTCGTACGCGGGGATCTGGAACGTGTGCAGGATCCGATAGGGGATCGAGGCGAAGGTCAGATCGGCCTTCTCCGTGGTCATCCCGGCGGCCACCGCCTCCTCGGAGTAAAGCGGGCCGATGGTCGCCATCAGCGAGTCCGACTTCACGATGTGCGTCGAGGAACGCTGCACCATCGTCACCGAGGCCGCGCCGCGCTCCCACAGCGCGGCGCAGATGTCGAAGGCTGAGTTGTTGGACCCGATGACCACGGCCCGCTTGCCCTTGTACGCCTCCGGGCCGGGGTGCTTCGAGGAGTGGTGCAGGTCGCCGCGGAATCGCTCGGCGCCGGGAACCTCCGGGATGTTCGGCCGCCCGGACATCCCGGTGGCCAGCACCAGTTGCTTCGGCCGCAACGTCACCGGTTGGCCGTCACGGACGACCTCGACCGTCCACTCCCCGGTGGCCTCGTCGTAGCGGGCGGAGCGTGCCTCGGTGTTGGTCCAGTAGTTGATCTCCATCATCGAGGTGTAGGCCTCGAGCCAGTCCGCGATCTTGTCCTTGGGTGAGAACACCGGCCAGTTCGCCGGGAACTTCAGATACGGCAGGTGGTCGTACCAAACCGGGTCGTGCAGGCACAGCGAGGCATACCGGTTGCGCCACTGGTCACCCGGTCGGGACTGCCTGTCGATGACGATCGTCGGGACATCCAGCTGCCGCAGCCGGGCGCCGAGCGCGATGCCGCCCTGACCGCCCCCGATCACCAGCACGTAGGGCTGCTGGGTGTAGCCCAACTCCACCCGGTCCCGCTCGCGGCGCTCCCGCCAGGTGATTCGGTCCCGGTCCAGACCATGCTGCACCCCTTTGGGCCGCTCTGCGCCCTTGGCCTCCTCGTGCCCCTTGAGCTCATCCAGGGTGGTGAGCAGTGTGAACGCCCCGGCGTCGGTCAGCCGCAGCTGACCCGTCCCTCGGCCCACCGCGGTCTCGAAGGCGAACCATGCGGTGATCACGCCGTCGGCCTCGTCGGCAGGCTCGGTGACCCGCAACCCGCCGGGCGCCGTGTGCGTCAGGCACTGCTGGGCGAGGTCCGCCACTCCGTCCCGGTTCTCCACCGTGACGATGTTCCAACTGAACGCGACCAGATCGCGCCAGAAGCACTGCGGCGCGAACAGTGCGGCGATCGCCTCGGGGTCGCGGGCATCGCAATACGCCTGGAAGTCGTCCAGCCAAGCCTGCGCCCGCGCGGTGGCGGCGGTGATCTCGAGGGTTTGGGTCATGAGCCCAGCCCACACCCGCGACAGCTCCGGAGACAACCCCCTCAGATCAGGCGACGGTCCGAGGCCCAGCGGCTCAGCTCGTGCCGGTTGGACAGCTGCAGTTTGCGCAGCACCGCCGAGACGTGCGTCTCCACCGTCTTCACCGATATGAACAGCGCCTTCGCCACTTCCCTGTAGGTGTAGCCGCGGGCGATCAGCCGTAGCACTTCCTGCTCCCGCGCGGAGAGCAGATCCAGCTCCGGATCGACCACCGGCGCCGGGCCTCCGGGCGCGCCCGGCCCGGTGAAGGCGTCGAGCACGAAGCCGGCCAGTCGTTGGGAGAAGACCGCGTCCCCGTCTGCGATCCGGCGGATCGCGTCAGCCAGTTCGGCCCCGGTGATGGTCTTGGTGACGTAACCACGGGCGCCGGCGCGGATCACCCCGATCACGTCTTCGGCCGCGTCGGACACCGAGAGGGCGAGAAAGCGCGACGCGCTGCCGGTGCCCAACACCTCGCGCAGCACAGCGACCCCACCGCCGCCGGGCAAGTGCACGTCGAGCAGCACCACGTCGGGCGAATGCGACCGGACCGCAGCCACCGCTTCGGCGACGTCGGCAGCCTCGGCCACCACGTGCACCGAACCGTCGGCGGCCGCATCGAGTTCGGCCCGGACCCCGCTGCGGAACAGGCGGTGGTCATCGACGACGACCACCCGCAGCACGCGCTCGCTCATCCCGGCAACCTCAGCTCCACCTCGGTGCCCGTACCCGGCGTGGAACGCACCTCGGCCCGGCCGCCGTGGCGCACCATCCGCCCAACGATCGAGTTGCGGATGCCCGCGCGGTCCACGGGCACCTCCGCCGGATCGAATCCGACACCGCGGTCCCGGACGAACACGCTCACCCCCGCTGCATCGACCTCCGCGTAGACGTCGACCCGCGGGGTACCGGCGTGTTTGGCGGCGTTGACCATCGCCTCGCGGGCAGCCGCCACCAGGGCTCCACGGACCTCGTCCAAGGGCCCGTCGCCGACCGTCACCACCTCCACCGGCACCCCCGCCGACTCCTCGACCTCGGCCCCGGCCCTACGCAGCGCGGCGGACACCGACTCCTCGCCATCGGGGCCGCTCTGCTCGGCATAGAGGAAGGTGCGCAGGTCGCGTTCCTGCCCGCGGGCCAACCGGATCACCGCTCGCGGGTCGTGCGCCTGACGCTGGATCAGGGCGAGGGTCTGCAGCACCGAATCGTGCAGGTGCGCGGCCAGGTCCGCGTGGGCTTGCGAGCGGATCCGTTCTGCCCGCTCGGCCGACAGCGACTGCCAGATCCGCAACAGCCACGGCCCCGCGATCAGCGCCGCCCCGACCACCACCACCGCTCCACCGCTGAGCCCCCGCGCCGCGGACGCCGCGTCCGGGGAGAACAGCAGGAACGATGCCAGCCCCAGACCTACCAGCGCGGCACCGCCGATGAACCGGGCCGCGCCGAAGACCTGCCGGGCCCGGCTGGGGCCGAGGGATGGCCCGGCGCCGGCCCGCGCCAGGTCGGCCTCATCGGCCTGCCGCCACAGCACCGCGAGCCCGGCGCCGACCGCCAGCGCCGGCCACAGCAGGATCCCCGGCACCCCGAGCCCGGCGTGCTGCCCGAGCAGCACCGCCCCGAGGGCAAGCGCGAGCAGGGCGATCATCTGGCCGGGTTGCTGCTCCTCGAACCGCCGCGCGGGCATCGACCGCAGTCCCAGCCGGGTGGCCGCCCGCAAACCCGCGGGGGTCCGGGTGTCCGGCGCCCCGGCCTGAGGGACGAACATCCAGTACGCGCCGTAGAGCACCGCCCCGAAGCCGCCGAACCCGGCGAGCACCGCGAAGCCGATGCGCACCTTCAGCGGATCCAGCCCGAGGTGGTCGGCCAACCCACCGGCGACCCCGGCCGCCAGGCGGCCCTCACGCCGCCGGCGGTAGCGCGGGGAGTCGGTGGCCATGCCCTGATGCTCACACGTCCGCACCCCGATGCCCATCGGGGACGCCCCGGATCGAGCAGACGGGACTCAGGGTCGGGTCAGGGTCGATCACCGATGCCCGGACCGCGTTCTACGCCGCATCCTGAGGTCGTGACCGATCTTCCGCCCGACGCCGGTGGTTCGACTCCCGCCGACGCCACCGCCGGCGGTTCGACTCCCGCCGGCGGCAGTATCACGACTGCGACCGCGCAGCCCGGCCCGCCCCCCACCCACTACCGACGCAGCCGCGAGGACCGCATGCTCGCCGGTGTGTGCGGCGGGGTGGCCCGCACCCTCGGGATCGATCCGATTGTGCTGCGCGTCGCGGTCGTGGTGCTCAGTTTCTTCGGCGGCGCCGGGATCGTCGTTTACGTCGCGGGCTGGTTGCTCATGCCGGACGGCGACGACGAGCAGAGTCTGGCCCAACGCGCCCTCGGCAGACGCATCGGCGGAAACCGAGCCACCTGGTTGCTGGCCGGTCTGCTGATCATCGCGGGCGGGATCAGCCTGCACGCGGTACTCGGCCGCCACTCCGGACCCTGGCACCCGGTGGTCGCGCTCCTCGTGGTCGGCGCGGTGCTCTACGCCCGCAAGCGTGTCCGCGGCGGCGACCAGTGGCGTGCGCCACAACCGCCCGCGTCGGTGGCACCGGCGGAGGAGACGGCAGCGTGGAACCTGACCACGCCGACGCTGCCCCCTGCGCCGGTGCCACCCACCGTGTCCGTGCCGCCGCCGGTTCCGGCGGCCCCGCGCGCGCCCCGACCACGGTCCCGCCTCGGTGCGAGCACCTTCTTCGTAGTGCTGCTCGCCCTCGGCGCGCTGGCAGCGGTCGACGCGCTCGGCGGCGACGTACCGCTTCCCGCCTACCCGGCCACGGTCGTCGCCGGCGCCGGACTCGGCCTGCTGATCGGTACCTGGTACGGCCGGGCCCGCGGACTGATCGCGCTGGGCCTGCTGGGTGCGCTGGCCCTGCCGCCGACGGCCTTCGCAGAGGCGTTTCACGGCGGCTTCGTGCACGGCACGCGCACCATCGCCCCGGCCACCGCGGGCGAGCTACTCCCGACTTACGACTTCCGCGGGGGCGAGGTGCGCCTCGACCTGAGCCGACTGGACCTGACCGGGCAGGACGCGCGCAGCACGGTCCACCTCGGCGCCGGCGAGCTCATCGTCACCGTGCCGGCCACGACCGACGTCACCGTGCACGTCAAGCTCAACGCCGGCCAGTACGAGACCTTCGACGCCCAGGATGGTGGGATCGACCTGTCCCGCACCGTGCGCGACGAGGGCCCCGACGGGCCCGGCGGCGGCATGCTGGACCTGACGATCCGTCAGGGCGTCGGCCATGTCGAGGTCCGGCGGGCCGAACCGACCGCGCCGCAGGTGCCCGCCACCCCGGACACCACCACCTCGACGGAGGCACCGCATGCGACGGCATGACACCGACCCGATCTCGCTGCTGTTCGGCCTGTTGTTCCTCGGCGTCGTCGCCATGCTCGGCGTGCTCGCCACCGATGCCAGTCGAGCCGCCGTGCACCTGGGTTTCGCGATCGTACTGCTCGGCGCCGGCGCGGCGGGCCTGGCCGCCTCGTTGCACCGCGGCCGGGATCGTCATTCCCGGTAGCGGCCTACCGCCGCTCCTCCGCCGCGCCCGGACTTGTGAATTTCGCACATCTGCTGCACAATTATTTGGACGCCAAACTATTTTCGGTCCACCGTCGAGGTCCAGGGGTCGTGCACCGCCGCATCGAAGTCATCACCGGCCAGCCGCACCACGCGCAGCAGCGCGGTGACCTCGGCTACGGTCCGGTCGTCGATGCCGCCCAGCGCGAAGTCCGCCTCGTTCAGCGCCTCGGTGGCGGAATCGACCAACGTTCGACCCTCGCGGGTGATCTCCGCGAGGATGCGCCGGCGGTCCTCCGCAGCCGGACGCCGGCGCACCAATCCACGGGCCTCGAGTCGGTCCACGGTGTTCGTCACCGAGGCCGGGTGCACCATCAACCGCTCACCGATCTTGCCCATGGGCAGTTCGCCATGACGGGTGAAGGCCAGCAGGCGCAACGCCTCGAAGCTGGCGAAGGTCAGCCCGAAGGGCCGCAACACCTTCTCGATCTCCCCGAGCAGCATCTGCTGGACCCGCATCACCGAGGTGACCGCAGCCATCCGGTCGGCCTGTTCGGGCCAGTTCTCCTGCCACCGCCGATGTGCCTCGGCGATGGGGTCGAACGGCAGGCGGGCCATCTCGCCACCGTATCGGCCGCGACCGCCACGGCACGGAACCTGTAGAAGGAGTCGTTCCCCATGTCCACCCAACAGGCTGTCGATCAGCAGGCACTGCATTCGCCGAGCCGTCCGGTCCGCTTCGTCACCGCGGCCAGCCTGTTCGACGGGCACGACGCCTCGATCAACATCATGCGCCGGATCCTGCAATCGCAGGGCGCGGAGGTGATTCACCTCGGGCACAACCGCTCGGTCGACGAGGTGGTCACCGCGGCCATCCAGGAGGACGTGCAGGGCATCGCGATCTCCTCTTACCAGGGCGGGCACGTCGAGTACTTCTCCTACCTGGTCGAGCTACTCGCCCAACGCGGTGCCGCGCACATCAAGGTGTTCGGTGGCGGCGGCGGCGTGATCGTGGCCGACGAGATCGAGCTGCTCGCCTCCCGCGGGGTGCGCATCTTCTCCCCCGAGGACGGCCAACGCTACGGACTGGCCCGCATGGTCAACCAGATGATCGAGGCGTGCGACGTCGAACTGCCCAACGACACCACCGCCGAGGCACTGATCGCCGGTGAGCAAACCGCATTGGCCCGCACCATCACCCTGCTCGAAGCGGGCCGGCTCGACTCCTCCGCCCGCGCGCGCATCGCGGCTGCCACCGGCGACCGCACGGTGCCGGTGCTCGGCATTACCGGCACCGGCGGCTCCGGCAAGTCCTCACTGACCGATGAACTGGTCCGCCGGCTGCGCCTGGACCAGCAGGACAAGCTGCGCATCGCGGTGCTGGCCATCGACCCCACCCGGCGCAAGGGCGGCGGGGCGTTGCTCGGCGACCGCATCCGGATGAACGGCATCGAGGGCCACGGCGGCGGCCAACCGGTTTACTTCCGTTCCCTGGCCACCCGTGGCGCCGGCCAGGAGGTGCCGGACAACCTCACCGACATCATCGGCGCGTGCAAGGCGGCCGGCCACGACCTGGTGATCGTCGAGACGCCCGGCATCGGCCAGGGCGACGCCGCGATCGTGCCGTTCGTGGACGTCTCGCTGTACGTGATGACGCCGGAATTCGGCGCGGCCAGCCAGCTCGAGAAGATCGACATGCTCGACTACGCCGACCTCGTCGCGATCAACAAGTTCGAGCGTCGCGGCGCTGAGGACGCCCGTCGTGACGTGGCTCGTCAGATCGCTCGCAACCGGGAGTCGTTCAGCGGGAACTGGGAAACCATGCCGGTGTACGGCACCAGCGCCGCCCGGTTCAACGACGACGGTGTCACCGCGCTGTACCAGGCGCTGCGCGACCTGCTCACCGAGCACGGCGCGCACCTGACGCCGGGTGTGCTGCCGCAGGTGGACGTGCGTGCGTCCAGCGCGCTGAAGACGATCATCCCGCCGAACCGGGTGCGCTACCTGGCGGAGATCGCGGAGACGGTCCGCGACTACCACCACGACACCGCGGTCGAGGCGGCCGCGGCTCGGGAGGCCCAGCACGTACAGGCCGCGGCGGCGTTGGTCGCCGAGCGCGGTGGGGACACCGCGCTGCTCGACGAGCTGGCCGGCGAGGCCACCGGTCGGCTGTCCAAGTCGAGCGCGGTCGCGCTGGCGGACTGGCCGAACACTGTCGCCGCGTACTCCGCCGAGGAGCACGTGGTGAAGATCCGCGACCGGGAACTGCGCATGCCGTTGTGGCGCGAATCGCTGTCCGGCACCAAGATCCCGCGGGTCGCACTGCCCCGCTACGAAGACCAGGGCGAGGTGCTGCGGTTCCTGCGCGCGGAGAATCTGCCGGGCTTTTTCCCTTACACCGCAGGGGTTTTCCCGTTCAAGCGGGAGGGCGAGGACCCGGCGCGAATGTTCGCCGGCGAGGGCGACCCGTTCCGCACCAACCGCCGCTTCCACCTGCTCTCGGCGGGCAACCCGGCCACCCGACTGTCCACCGCGTTCGACTCGGTGACCCTGTACGGCCGCGACCCCGACCTGCGCCCGGACATCTACGGCAAGGTCGGCACCTCCGGGGTGTCGATTGCGACGCTGGACGACATGGAAGCGCTTTACGACGGCTTCGACCTGTGCTCGCCGACCACCTCGGTGTCCATGACCATCAACGGCCCGGCACCCACGATCCTGGCGTTCTTCCTCAACACCGCGATCGATTCCGAGCGCGCGAAGCTCGCCATCGAACTCGGCCGCGAGCCGACCGAGGAGGAGGCCGCCGCCAATCGCGCGTGGGTCCTCGCCAACGTCCGTGGCACCGTGCAGGCCGACATCCTCAAGGAGGACCAGGGCCAGAACACCTGCCTGTTCTCCACCGAGTTTTCGCTGAAGATGATGGGCGACATTCAGGAGTGGTTCATCCAGAACCAGGTGCGCAACTTCTACTCCGTCTCCATCTCCGGCTACCACATTGCCGAGGCCGGGGCGAACCCCATCTCGCAGCTGGCGTTCACGCTGTCCAACGGGTTCACCTACGTGGAGAGCTATCTGGCCCGCGGCATGAACATCGACGACTTCGCGCCGAACCTGTCGTTCTTCTTCTCCAACGGCATGGACCCGGAGTACTCGGTGATCGGCCGGGTGGCCCGACGCATCTGGGCCGTGGCCATGCGCGACAAGTACGGGGCGTCGGACCGTTCGCAGGCGCTGAAGTACCACGTGCAGACCTCGGGACGGTCGCTGCACGCGCAGGAGATGGACTTCAACGACATCCGCACCACGCTGCAGGCGTTGATCGCGCTCTACGACAACTGCAACTCGCTGCACACCAACGCCTACGACGAGGCGGTCACCACGCCCTCGGCGGAGTCGGTGCGCCGGGCCATGGCCATCCAGCTGATCATCAATAAGGAATGGGGACTATCCAACAACGAGAACCCGCTGCAGGGAGCGTTCATCATCGAGCAGCTCACCGACCTCGTCGAGGAGGCCGTGCTGCTGGAGTTCGAGCGCATCGCCGAACGGGGCGGGGTGCTGGGCGCCATGGAGACCGGCTATCAGCGGGGCAGGATTCAGGACGAGTCGATGCTTTACGAGCACCGCAAGCACGACGGTCAGCTGCCCATCATCGGCGTGAACACCTTCCTCAACCCAAACGCCGAGCCCCAGATGCAGAAGCTGGAGCTGGCCCGCGGCACCGAGGAGGAGAAGCAGTCCCAACTGCGCCGGCTGGACGAGTTCCAGACCCGGCACTCCACCGACGCCGACGCCGCCATCCAGCGGCTGCAGCAGGCCGCGATGGCCGGGGAGAACGTGTTCGCGGTGCTGATGGACGCCGCGCGGGTGTGCTCGCTGGGCCAGATCACCGAAGCCTTCTTCGATGTCGGCGGCCAGTACCGCCGCAACGTCTGAACCACAGTTCCCGGGCACGCGGTAGTGGCCTTCCAACAAGACGAATCGGGCTACTGGTCAGTAGAGTCCGGCCTGCGCCAAACTCGGCCCACACGCGAAAAGGATGTGCCGGTGAGTGAGATCCAGCGAGTCGGCGTGATCGGCTGTGGCCTGATGGGCTCGGGCATCGCCGAGGTCTGTGCCCGAGCCGGCCTGGACGTACTGATTACCGAGGCCGGCCCGGACGCGCTGACCGCCGGTCGCAAGCGGGTCACCAAATCCTTCGACCGGGCACTGGAGCGCGGCAAGCTCACCGCCGAGGCGCGCGATGCGGCGATGGCCCGACTGACCTTCACCCCCGACCTCGGCGAGTTCGCCATGGTGGATCTCACCGTCGAGGCCGTCGCGGAGATTGAATCGCTCAAGGTCGACATCTTCACCGCGTTGGACAAGGTGGTGCAGAGCCCCGACGCGATTCTGGCCTCGAACACCTCCTCGATCCCGATCATGAAGCTGGGCATGGCCACCAGTCGCCCGGAGAACGTGGTCGGCATTCACTTCTTCAACCCGGTGCCGGTGCTTCCGCTGGTCGAGTTGGTCACCTCACTGCTGACCGGTCCGGAAACGGTCGCCCGCGCCGCCGACTTCGCAACCGGCACGTTGGGCAAGACCGTCATCCGCTCCCAGGACCGGGCCGGCTTCATCGTCAACGCCCTGCTGATCCCCTACATCCTCTCCGCGATCCGGATGATGGACTCCGGGTTCGCCTCGGCCAAGGACATCGATCACGGCATGGTGCTGGGCTGCGCCCACCCGATGGGGCCGCTGGCCCTGGCCGACCTGATCGGCCTGGACACCATCAAGGCAATCGCGAACTCCATGTACGAGGAGTTCAAGGAGCCGCTGTACTTCGCGCCGCCACTGCTGCTGCGCATGGTCGACGCGGGCCTGCTCGGCAAGAAGAGCGGCCGTGGCTTCCATACCTACGAGACGAAGTAAGGGGTACGCGCCGTGGCCGGATACAAGGGCAACAAGGACTTCGACGCCTGCACGCTGCCGAAGGACTACGAGGACCTGCGGGCCTCGATCCGCGATCTCGCCGAGGAGCAGATCGCCCCGCATGCGCACGACGTCGACGACCAGGGCCGCTTCCCCAAGGAGGCGC
>DASXPS010000146.1 GCA_036493475.1 Sporichthyaceae bacterium
GGCCGCTGTCGGACCCGGCCCCGATGCCGAACGATCGGTACCGACCGGCGCCGCGATCGTCGCCGGAGCTCAAGTACCGGAGCCCGTCACCGGGCGGCGCTCCACAACACGTGGCAGGAGGCGTCATGGGCGAGCGGATCGTGGTGGGAGTGGACAACTCAACGGGCGGCCGGGAGGCGCTGGCCTACGCGCTGCGCGAAGGCGGAATGCGCGGGGCCGAGGTCGAGGTGATCGGCGCGTACTGGGTGCCGCAGTACTGGCCCAGCCAGGCACACGACGCCGACGCGCACCTTAACAAGATCGTTGCAGAGGTCCGGGCCGAGTTCCACGGCATCGAGCCGACCGCCGTGCGCGTGCGCGCAGTCGCTGGCGACACGACCCCAGCGCTGCTGGAGGCCGCGCACGGGGCCCAGCTGCTCGTGGTGGGCAGCAGGGGCCACGGTGGCTTCACCAGCATGCTGGTCGGCTCCGTGAGCTTGCAGTGCGTGCTGCACGCCGGCTGCTCGGTGACCGTGGTCCGTCCCACTACCTAGCCCGAGTTTCCAATGATCATGGTTTCGCTGGCTTGATCATGATGTTTGGCTTCTCGCGCTGAGGGCCCTGACCAGGGGCTTGTCCGGCGTGGCAGGTGGACCGGTGCGTCGGAAGGGTGTATTACCCATAATTGTGTCCTCGATCATCAAGAAGCGTCGCGGCGGGAGGACCTACCTCTACGCGGCGACGTCGGCCCGGGTGGAAGGCCGGCCGCGGATCGTGGAGCAGGTGTACCTGGGCACCGAGGAGGAGGTGATCGCCCGGTTGACCGCGACGCCGGGCGATGACCCGAGCGTGCCCGACACCGAGCACCGCCGCTTCGGCGACGTCGCGGCGGTATGGGGGATGCTGGCCCGGCTGGACGCGATCGCGGTGATCGACTCCGTGGTCGGGGACGGGCACGGCGGCGGGGTGTCGGTGGGCACCTACCTGGGGTTGGCCGCGGTTAACCGGGTGTGTGACCCGAAGTCCAAGAGGGCGTTCGCCGACTGGTGGACCGGGACCGCGCTGGGCCGGATCACCCGGATCCGGGTCGGCGCGTTGGATCACCGCCGGTTCTGGGACGCGATGGACGCGGTCACCGTGGAACAGCTGGAGCAGATCGAGGCGGCGCTGACGAAGCGGATGATCGAGGTGTTCGGGCTGGAGGTCCAGGCGTTGATCCTGGACATGACCAACTTCGCCACGTTCATCGACTCGGGCAACCAGCGGGCGCCGATCGCGCGGCGCGGCAAGGCCAAGCAGAAACGCTACGACCTGCGCATCGTCGGTCTCGGGCTGGTCGCCACCCGCGACGGTGCGGTCCCGCTGCTGTCACGGGCCTATCCGGGCAACAAGGTCGACGTCACCCAGTTCACCGCGATGATCGAGGAGCTGACGCGGCGCTACACCTCGGCGCTGGGCGGCCCGGGAGCGGCCACGCTCACCTTCGACGCCGGCCAGAACTCCGAACCCAACTTCACCCGGCTGGGCGAGCTGGGCCTGCACTTCGTCGGGTCGGTGCCCCCCAGTGACCACCCCGCCCTGCTCGCCCGCCCGGCCACCGACCGCCACATCGTGCCCGCCTACGCCGAGGAGAAGCTGACCGCGTTTGAGACCCGTGCGATGGTGCTGGGCCGGCGACGGCGGGTCATCCTGACTCACTCGCCCGGCCTGCACGCCGCCCAGCAGGCCGGGTTCGCCCAGACCCTGCGCAAGGCCGCCGCCGCGCTGACCACGCTGGCCGACCGGCTGGCCCGCGGCCGCACCCGCCGCCCACACTCGAAGGTGCAGGCCGAGATCGACACCATCCGCGCGCCCCGCTGGGTGGCCCGAGTGATCACCACCGAGCTGACCGGCGACACCCCCGCGACGATGCGCCTGTCCTGGCGGATCGACCAGAACGCGCAGGCCGGGCTGGAGGAGGAGATCTTCGGCAAACGGATCCTGGTCACCGACCACGACGACTGGCCCCTCGACCAGGTCATCGACGCCTACCGCTCCCAGGAACACCTCGAAGCCGCGTTCCGCCAGGCCAAAGACCCACACGTGGTGTCGTTCGCCCCGATCCGCCACTTCACTGACCACAAGATCCGCGTGCACCTGTTCACCTGCGTGCTCGCCCTGGCCCTCGCGCACCTGATGCGCCGCGAATGCGCCCGGGCCGGGCTGTCGCTGTCGGTGCCCGCGCTGCTGGCCGAGCTCGACGGGATCGGCGAGACCATCCTGCTCTACCAGGGCGAACGCGGCCGACCCCGAGCCCGGCACACGATCACCAAGATGACCCCCACCCAACAGCGTCTCTACGAGATCTTCGACCTCACCCGGTACGCCCCCCGCCGCTGACGTGGGTAATACGCCAAACTGAAGATCGAAAACTGCTGAACCTGCGGAAACACGGCCGGAGCCTCAAGATCTTTGGAAACTCGGGCTAGGGCCGGCGCCATTGGCGTTTAAGTACGTATCGCGCTAGCTCACACACCCATTGAGCGCGCCGCACCCTGAGTGCAGCGGGTGTGCCGCATACAAACCGGGTGTGCCAGCGCGTGCCGGCAGACCGTTAGACACGCCGGTCCCAAAGGGTGCGGGTGGCGGCGTGGTCGGGTTTGCCGTGGTCGTGGCGGGGGATGCACGCGACGAAGACGACCCCGAGCGGCACCTTGTAGCCGGCCAGCCGTTCGCGGACGTGTGCCAGTAG